>JASEHM010000169.1 GCA_030018895.1 Candidatus Omnitrophota bacterium | reverse complement strand
TTCGGCCTCCTCGCAATGACGATTTGAAAAACCGAATCTCAAAATGCATTTACCGGCAATGCATATACTTTAATTTGAATACATATAATTTATATTACAAGCATAGGGGGTACGCCTACAGCACCACAATATTATCACAATGAATTATCTCTTTCTCAGAACGCTTTCCTTTTACCTTATCTATTTCGCTGGCTGAGCGGCCAACCCTGCCTCTGGCAAATTCATAATTCAGCCTGTCTTTTAAACGAACAATATCCCCGGAATTAAAAACACCTGCGCAGCCCAAAATACCCACTGAGAGCAGGCTCTTTTTGTTTATAAGCGCCTGTTTTGCTCCGTCATCAACAATAATTACCCCTTTTGGCTTGGCGCCAAAGGCAATCCATTGACGCCTAGAACAAAGCCCTTTTTCAGATACAAAAAATGTCCCGGATTCCTCAGGCTTATTTAATGCAGAGGAAATTATCTCTTTTTTACGGCCATTAGCAATAATACAAAATGTGCCTGAATCCATCGCAATTTTTGCTGCTTCAATCTTAGTAATCATGCCACCAACAGAAGTCTTCTTTTTAGTTGAACAGGCAAGGCCTTTTATTTGAGGAGTAATTTCAGTCACCACTCTCACAACCTTTTTATCTTTATCTAAAAGGCCATCCACATCAGAAAGAATAAGCAATAGATCTGCGCAAATCAAACTAGCTACTAAAGCTGAAAGCCGGTCATTATCGCCAAATTTAATTTCATCAGTAGAAACTGTATCATTTTCATTGATTATCGGAATACACTTAAGCTTTAACAGAGTAGATATTGTATTTTTAGCGTTTAGATACCGGCTGCGGTCATTAAAATCTTCCCAGGTCAGAAGAATCTGGGCAATCCGAAACTTATCCTTAAAAAACCTTCGATATGTATTCATCAACTCATTCTGGCCTATAGCTGAAGCTGACTGCAAATAATTTAAATTTTTTGGCCGTTCTTTAAGATCTAATAAATGCATGCCAAAGGCAATTGCCCCTGAAGAAACTATTACTACCTCTCTCCCGTCTTTGCTCAGGCCCTGCGCCTGCTCGCAGATATTCTGTAAAATTGCAGTATCCAGTTTTTTCTCGCTGCTAAAAAGCAGGCTTGAGCCTATTTTTATCACCACCCTTTTATAATTTCTCTGCAGCTGCTTCAATTAACTCCTCCAATCCCTCTTTCTTTAACGCGGATATAGGATATATCTTCTTTTTAATATGTTTACGGAATCTTTTAAGATTTAGCGCGGCAGATTCAAGATCCATTTTATTAGCAGCAATAATCTGCGGCTTTTTGTAAACCCCTTCGTCGTATTTTTTTAATTCTTCATTTATGGTTTTATAGTCCAGGAGGGCATCCCTTCCTTCACTAGAAGACATGTCTATAAGATGAATGAGGAATTTTGTGCGTTCAATATGCCGTAAAAACTTATCGCCTAAGCCTTTTCCTTTTGATGAACCCTCAATGAGGCCGGGGATATCAGCAATCACAAATGACTTATCTTTATAATTTACTACCCCCAGAACAGGAGATTTCGTGGTAAAAGGGTAATTAGCAATTTTTGGATGCGCGTTTGAAATATTAGAAATCAACGTAGATTTTCCTGCATTAGGAAAGCCTACGACCCCAATATCCGCAATAAGTTTTAAATCCAGGAGAAGATCTTTTTCTTCACCAGCCTCTCCGGGCATTGCCTCATCACAATAACGCCTTCTTTCCCTGCCCATTGAACTGGAAACACCTGGCTCAAGGCGAAAATGCTTATTCCCTAAACCACCCTTACCTGCACAGGCAACAAGAACCTGCTCTCCGTCTTTATCTAAATCCCGTAAAACACAATCTGTCTTTAAATCCCTGATAACCGTGCCTACAGGAACACGAATAATCAGGCTCTCTGCATTCTTACCCCTTTTAGTGTTGCTTGAGCCATGCGCCCCGCCTAAACCCCGGAAGATCCTATTATATTGAAAATCTAAAAGGGTTTTGAGGTTTCTATCTGCCTTAATAATAATATCCGAACCCCTGCCGCCATCTCCGCCATTAGGTATGCCGTAACGCGTATATTTATCACGATAGAAACTACAGCAGCCTTTTCCGCCGTTACCGGCTTTTACATATATCTTTGCCTGATCTATAAACATTTGGGTGAGCCAGCATACCGGTATACCGGTATGCTGGCTAACTGGCTAACTGATTATCTCTTTTATTTGTAATTTAGTCAGGTTCTGCCGGTGCCCTTTTTTCCAGTGGCTTGCCTTCCTGCGACGGTACTTAAAAGAGATTACTTTGGCGGCTTTTAGATGTTTTAATATTACTGCCTTTACCTTGGCTGTCTTTAGATAGGGCTGGCCTACCTGAACTTCATCCTCATTGGAAATCAAAAGCACTTTATCTAAATCAACCTCTTCCCCAGGCAAACCAACCTGCTTTTCTACCTCAATAGCATCTTCCTTCTTTACAGTATATTGCCTTGCTCCAACCTCAATTATTGCATACATTTGTATTCCTCCTTTATCCAATATGTTACAAAAAATTATTAATTTCTGCGTCTATAACCCCTGATTTTATAGACTTATAATAATACTACATAAAAAGGAAGCGGTCAAGAAAAAAATCGGTTCTTTCGTAATTTGAACCTTGAACCCAAACTATGCAATAGAAAAAATTCTGGTATAATAAGAATTGCTCAACATACTGATAATAAACGGTTTATACTAGAGAAGGTTCATAGGTTGGAGGGAAG
>JASEHM010000168.1 GCA_030018895.1 Candidatus Omnitrophota bacterium | reverse complement strand
CGCTATGCGAAGCTGGATACCCTGCGTTAATGACAGTTTTAAATCAGCCCTAGTAAAATCAATTGTGCGGCCAAGCGCGTTTTGTCCGGCGGAGATTATTTGCGGCTTAAAGCGGTTAAAGTCAAAGGTCTTGATAAAAATAAAAAGGCCAATGGCGGAAATAACAAAAAGAGAGAGTAAGCTAATTACTATGATTTTAAAAATCCTCTTCACCTTACCCATTATTCCTCTTCCTCTGTCTCAAAACGATATCCGCATACATTGCATTCATAGATCGACATTTCATAATGGGGTTCTACGAAGCGTGTATCCTGACTGCCGCATTTAGGACATTCAACCGTCGGGGTCCAATCGGGCATAGTTTTTCTTCCTCCTAACAACTATTAATTATCTTGACTATTTTAATCCTTTCAGATACTTATAATAATCGCTGTCAGTAGTCAGGATAATAGTAGAATTCTCATCAATCGTATTTTTATAAGTTTCGAGAGTCTTCAGGAATGAATAGAATTCGGCATCTTGACTGTAGCTTTTAGCATATATACCGATTGCCTCGGCATCTGCTTTTCCAATAAGCCCTTGGGCTTGACGGTAGGCCTCTGAGGTAATAAGTTTTAATTCCTTACCTACCTGACCCTGTATTTCAGCGGATTTTCCTAAACCTTCTGAGCGGTATTTTTCCGCTGCGCGTTTTCTTTCAGCAATCATCCTGTCGTAGACTTTATTACGCACATCCTCCACATAATTGACGCGCTTTATGCGCACATCTACGATTTCAATCCCGTATTGAGGTGCCAATACCTTTGCCTTTTCTAAAATAGCGCGCGTGAGTTGCTGTCTGCCAACCTCAAGGCGTTCAAGCGCCTCCTCGGTAACAATGACATCCGCTCCTTCTTCTTTAGTTTCTAAGATGCGATTTGTATTCCTCACCGCCTCAACTAAAAGATGGCTGGTAACAGCATCTCGGGTTGCTGAGTTGATAATATCGTCTAAACGGCTGTGCGCGCTCATCTCATTACCCACTGACTGCAAAAATTTAAGGGCATCGATTATCTTCCAGCGGGCAGTGGTATCTACCCAGATATATTTCTTATCTTTGGTGGGAATCTGATTAGGGTCTCCGTCCCAATCTAAGAGTCTCTTTTCAAAATAATGCGCCTGCTGAATGAAAGGGGTCTTAAAATGTAACCCCGCAGAGGTTATTGGTTCTCCAACCGGCTTTCCAAATTGGGTAATCACCACTTGTTTGGTTTCATCAACTATAAACAATGCACCACTTCCAAACGCAGCTATCACCAAGAGAAACAATACTACAAAGAATCCCAAGATAGTTCCTAACATTCCCTGTTTCATTGTTTTACTCCTCCCTTCTCGCCTATGTTTAATAAAGGCAAAATTGAGGACTGCTTAGGGTCAATGATATACTTATCTTTCGCCTTGGGTAAAACCTCCATCAGAGTCTCTAAATACAGTCTCTTTTGAGTTATCTCTGGAGCTTTCTTATATTCACTCAAGGTAACCAAAAATCTCTCTGCTTCGCCCTTTGCCCGGTTTATCTTATCTAAGGCATAACCCTCTGCCTCGCGGATAGTCTTTTCCGCCTCGCCTTTTGCCTTGGGAATAACCTTATTATAGGCCTCCCAGGCCTGGTTAATCATCTTTTCTTTTTCTTGCTTTGCCTCATTCACCTCATTAAAGGCTGGCTTTACCTTCTCAGGAGGATTTACATCCAACAATTTAACCGTAACAATTTGAACTCCGGTCTGGTAACTATCCAAAATCTTCTGCATTTCAATTTGAGCCAAATGGTCTATTTCTTCTCTTTTAACAGTTAATACCTCATCCACAGTGTAATCTCCCGTCAGACGGCGCATCACCACTTCAGAGACATCCCGTAGGGCATCTTGAGGGTTTCTAACAGCAAAAAGTAATTTTACAGGATCCTTTATCTTAAACTGCACAATCCAACGCACATCCAGAATATTTAAGTCCCCGGTAAGCATTGAGGATTCTTCAAGATACTGCGCAGAAGAATACTCTGTTCTCACTCCTGGCCGGATTGTCCTAACCCCAAACTCCTCTTTAAAAATCTTCTCCACCTTAATGGGAGTAGCCTTGTCAATACCAAAAGGTATCTTTGCATGCAAACCCGGTGAACTTAGGCCAATGTATTTGCCAAACCTCTGAATCACGCCTACCTCATCTGGTCCAATAGAATAGATTACCCCCTTCAGGCCTATCAGAACAAAAAAACCTAAGATTATCCAGGGCAGAAACCTCCAAAAATCACCAAGTTTTTTCTTGCCTACATCGATGATTTCACCAGGCGTAGGAACATTATCTTTCCATTCCATTTTCTCTTACCTCCCTTCTCCATATTGTGAAAGCTGCTTTATCCTTTTAACCTTATTGCTAAATCTATTAACGTTCTCACTAAGAATGATTTTAAAAACATAATCGCCAAAAAGGCAATTATGGGCGAGATATCAATTCCAAATCTTAATCCCAATGGCAGTATCTTTCTTATAGGATAGAGTATCGGCTCAGTTGTCTTATATAAAAATTGCACTATGGGATTATGTGGATCAGGGTTTACCCAGCTAATTAACGCCCGGATAAGTATAAGCCAATAAAGTATTGTAAGACCGATATCTAAAATACGCGCTGCTGCAACTAAAAAATTTGATAGAATAAACATTTATTCTGCCTTCAAAAACCACCTTACCTATTGTAACAGTAGATGTAGATTTGCTAGTTATGGCAGCACTATCAGGAC
>JASEHM010000167.1 GCA_030018895.1 Candidatus Omnitrophota bacterium | reverse complement strand
AAGAAAAAACGGCACTGGCGAGGCTCTGCCGAGCCAGTGCCTAAACGCCAAAAACTTTCTTTGAAAATTTTTGGCAGAGAATCGAAAATCGGAATTCGAGAGATGAAAAATGGCGCAATTATTTTAATGCCTTTAGTTTTGCAGCCAGGTTAAATTATTAAAACTTAAAGAAGACAATGAGAAAATCCCTTTTATTGATAAGCCTTATTTTTTTGGTTATTTCTTGCAGTGTAGAACCCAGCGATAATTCCTGTATTTTTGTAAAAAGGGTTGTTGATGGGGATACCTTAGTGCTTGAGGATAATCAGAGGGTGAGGCTTATTGGGATTGATACGCCTGAGACACATGAATCCCCAAAACTTTATCGCGATAGCCAGCGCTCAGGCCAGAATATAAAAACGATCCAGGAATTAGGCAGGCGTTCATATGAATTTACCAAGGAATTGATAGAGGGAAAATGTGTAATTTTAGAATTTGATGTAGTTAGGCATGATAAATATAACCGGCTCCTGGCCTATGTTTATTTAAAAGACGGCACATTTGTAAATGCCGAGATTGTAAAAAAAGGGTATGCCTCTTTAATGACTATTCCGCCTAATGTAAAATATACGGATTTATTTTTAAAACTATACCGGGAAGCCAGAGAAAATAAGCATGGGCTTTGGAAATAAATATTCGCGTTCATTCGCGTCTCAGTAATTCTTATTTTGCAAGCAAGGCAATACAGAATAACCCACTGTCCCGATTGGATTGGAAACAGTTCTTCGACGCGCGAACACTGAGCGAAGTCGAACCACAGTTTCCCGATTGGGATGGAAACGGTTTCCAGATTGGTAACAGTTCAGCGTTCAGAAGTAAATCAGGGTGTCATTCCCGCCCCCGTCTTCACGGGGGTAAACTTCAGCGGGAATCCAGAGAGGGTATGACAGAATGGATGCCCGTTTTCACGGGCATGACAAAAACGGGAAGCGAGAACTTTCGGAAGCTGAACTGTTACCCAGATTGAGGAGGTTGTTAATGCTTAGATATTTATCCGCAGGAGAATCGCATGGAAGAGCAATAATTGCTATTTTAGAAGGCATGCCTGCGGGCCTTAAAATTGATATTGCCAGGATAAATGAGGAATTAAAGCGTCGGCAATCCGGTTTTGGCCGCGGTAAGCGTATGGAGATTGAAAAAGATAATGTTCAGATATTTTCCGGGCTTAAAGGAGGATTTACTCTCGCAAGCCCTATTACCTTGTTAATTGAAAATAAAGATTTTAGCATTGAAAAATTGAAAAAAGTAGTTTGTCCCAGGCCTGGCCATGCGGATCTGGCTGGCTTGTTAAAATATGGGTTTACGGATATAAGAGAAGTCCTGGAGCGGGCCTCAGCCAGAAGCACTGCGGCAATTGTCGGAATCGGCGCAATATGTAAAATATTTTTGAATGCCTTCGGCATAGAAATCTCCAGCAAAGTTTTGTCTATCGCAGGCGAAGATACTGAAGAAGGAATGAAGGAAAAAATTTTAGAGGCCATAAATAAAAAAGATACTGTGGGAGGGATATTTGAGGTGACAGCAAAAAATATTCCTGCGGGCTTAGGAAGCTATGTCCAGCCGGATAAGCGCCTAGACGCAAGGCTTGCGATGAATGTAATGTCTATTCCCGGGGTAAAGGCAGTTGAGATTGGCTTAGGGTTTGGTTACGCAAACAGATTTGGCTCAGAGGCGCATGACGCGCTTTATTATAACAAGGCTAAGGGGTATTTTCGCAAAACCAATAATGCCGGAGGTATTGAAGGCGGGATCTCTAATGGCGAAGATATTGTCCTTCGCGCCTGCATGAAGCCAATCTGTACATTGATGAACCCCTTGGATTCTGTAAATATAATAACCAAAAAACCATCCAAGGCAAATATTGAACGTTCGGATATTTGCGTGGTTACTGCTTCCGGAGTAATCGCAGAATCTATTTGTGCCTATGTCTTCTCAGGCGCGTTTTTGGAAAAATTTGGCAGTGATAACCTTTCAGACATAAAGAAGGCATACCAGAGTTATCTATTAAGGCTAAAAAAATAAATGTGAGAAAATCACCCCTCCTGCGTCTATTATAAGTGAGGTTGCGGCTTAAGCAGTTAAATGGAGGCTAAGTCGTAAGACCGAATTTATCCCGCCCTTTTGGAGTTTTAAATAATTCTTTTTTTTGCCAAAAGGCCGTGGTCATTGAAGGGGGGTGATGGGGATGGAAACTGAGCTGAGTTTAAAGGTGGTGCGGCTGCATCGTTTTGACGGAGATTCTAAGCTTAGGGCATTTGTGGATGTTGCTCTTGGTGATTTTCTTGTTAAGGGTCTGCGTATCGTGCAAGGAGAGAAAGGCCTTTTTTTGGGGATGCCGCAGGAAAAGTCAAAGGACGGGAAGTGGTATGATACATTTATGCCTTTGACTGAAGAGGCAAGGCAGGATCTCTGGGGAGTAGTTTTGTCCGCATATAAAGAGTAAGCTCCGCCCTGCCGTAAGGCGGGGCGGTTTCTTTATGATATAGGAAAGTAAAACTTTCCTATATCACTGCGAAAATCGCCTCTAATTTTAAAAGTCATCGCCAAAGGCGATTTTCTTGAGCGGAATACTAAAGCCTCATCTTAAGGCGGGGCAAATGTATAAAAGTGAGGACACAGATTTTATACGACGATGTTTAACCCGTGTCCTCGGATTTTTAATCAGTGTCCTCATGAAAAAAGCTTTTAGTATTAATTATGAACACTCGTGTCCAAATTAGACGTTACTTATCGACGCGAAATGTATTTTGAGATA
>JASEHM010000166.1 GCA_030018895.1 Candidatus Omnitrophota bacterium | reverse complement strand
TTTAAGGTCTGATTTGCAGCTATAGTTAAAACATTGGTTGTGGTTATTTGATTAGCCCCGGTCTTGGTAGTAGTAGTAAGGCCTGTTCCATCACCAAAGGTTAAATTATAGAATGTCCAGTTAGTATCCCCGCCAAAATTACCTGCGCCGTCTAATAAACAAGTACCTCCAGTTAAGTTGATTGTTCCATTACCGGTTATATCTCCGCCTTGTACAGTAATATCCTGTGTTCCGGAAAGCGTGCCTGCTGTTACAATCATGTCGCTCGTAATTACCGTAGAATCAACAAAACTCCAGCCTCCGCCAGTTCCATTAAAAGTAACATTATACCAGTTGCTTCCGCCATCAGTAATGGTTTTGCCTGTGGTTGTGGCGTCAAAAATAACCGTAGATGTCTCGGCATTAAATGTCCCTGCTGTTTTTAACCAATTATTACTACAGGTAATATTTGATGCGCCAGCAGTAAAGGTTCCTCCGGTTTGCGAATATGTACTAGCTACAAGGCTATAGCCATTAGAATTATAGGTTCCTGCGGCAATACTAAAAGCGCCGGTAGTTATTGCTACATTTTGGGTAATTGTTCCAATATAGGTGACTTCTATGGTAAACGTGCCTCCTGACCAGGCGCCTACATTGTCAATGACGCAATTAGCCGATGAGGTATTATTAAAGGTAACAACATCTGTTCCTGTAGGAGCTATATCTCCTACCCAATTAGCTGGTGTTGACCAGAGACCAGTAGCAGCGCCATTATCCCAGACTGGGTCAATATCTAAATTGAAGTTTCCTCCAGCATTAACACCAGTAGGAATAAAAACTGGTTTCAAGGTATAGCAATCACTGACATTCAAAAGGTCTAAAAAGTATGTTGAGGTATCCATATTCAAATACCAGGCTTGGCCAGGTTTCTGGGAACGGAGTTTAATTAAGTATTCTTCAGGATAAATGTCTGGGGAGCCTTTTATATAGGTAGGACCTTTAAAGGTATAAGTCTTTCCTGGCTCAAAGTATATTTCTTTATCTGAGATTGTGCATTCAAAATTGTAGAAGGTAATGTTTCCATAGAGATACGCGGGATTTGTTCCTGAGAGGATATTTTTTTCTGCTTCTAAGATAAGGTTTGTCCCCTGGTTGTAGATTATCGCGCCAAAGCCGTCTGGAGGGCCCCTTAACATAATAGAAGTGCCTAAGCCAGTGCTTTCTAATATTCCTATATCTCCTTGTCTCCTATTTATATAGGTTGTGTTTGCCTCAATCTTCAAAGGCGCATCCAAAGTCCCAAATTGTTTAGCAAATACTTTCACTTGATTTCCCTGAATAATCACGCCTGGAACAGTATTTATTGCATTATCTGTTTCTAAAGTAATGCTGTTTGTTTTAAGATACACTACCTTAAAATCCTCGCCTTCTAAATTAATTAAGTCCCCATCCAACTTAGAAGAAATTAAATTTATAGCCGTTGGCTTGTATATTTCAGTTAAAGGCGCAAAGGATTTAATATTTATTTTTTCTGCTGCGGCTTGGACTGATTCTTGAGCAATAAGGGCTCCGTTTTGCATAGTTATTTCATCCGCAGCCATTCCAGCTTCTTTGCCAATAACAATTATTTCATCCGCTTTTACTTCCGCATTAATTGCTATTTTACTGCTTGAGGCAAGGATAATCTTGCCGTTTTTGCCTTCTAATTTCTCTGCTTTAACACAGCCTTCTAAGTTAATCGCTTTTTCAAATATACCCGGCAAGGCTTCTGCCTTAAGAATAACTATCCCTCCGTTAGCTTGCATCGTGCCTGTATTTTTAATTTGATCAGTTACTGGTTTTCCAGCGTAATCATACACACTATCCGCAGTAGATTTATCAATAGCAATTGAGATCATGCCTTCGCCGGCAATGTCCAATTTGACTAAATCCCCTGCGGCAGTAGCAATAGTCCCTACAGGGCAAACTATGGTTCCCTGATTTTCAACTGCGCCGGCAATTAAAACTCCGAATCCACCGTCAGTTATATTAATCTGGCCCTTGTTTAATAAAAGCATGTCTAATTGATCTTTAGACATTTTTTCAAAGATATATTTTGAGTTTAAAAAGTTTGAGTCGGTGATATCTCTGGTAGAAAGAATCAAGCCTCCTGTTTGAATTTGTGCGTTTTCTCCGACGGAGATTCCATTGGGATTAACCAAAAAGAAAATCCCATTACTGGTTAAACTTCCCAAAAGCTGGCTGGCTGCGCTCCCAATAACCCTGTTTAAAATCTCAGCTTTAATATCAGGCAAAGTTATAATCACAGATTCATTTTGCCTGATATCAAAAGATTTATAATTGATGATTGCCTTATGCGAGGCGTTTATTTTTAAAGTGGCGGAATCCACATAATGGAATTCCGCCTCACCTGAAACCACCTCTCCCTGCTCAGGAAGAGCAAAAACACCGTGGCTGGTGGGAAAAAAGACAAAAATGGCCATACTTAATAAGCCAATAAGAAGCCTCTTTAATGGTAACCGGTCAGTGAATGGGGGAAATAATGTCATGCCCGCGAAAGCGGGCATCCAGCCACCGACGGACGTTTGGATTCCCGCTTTCGCGGGAATGACATGTGCCCCTAATAAGTGACGCATTGCCTTTAGCGTATAATAACCGTCTTCTTTTGAACTATCTTTTTTCATTTTATAATTAACCTCATTAATCTCGCGAATAAACGCGAATTTATTACGAATAAACGCGAATGAATCCGAATTAGCGTTTATTCGTTTAGAATTAGCGTTTATTCGCGTTAAAGCGCTTATTCGCGTCCTAAATAAAAAAGCCCTGTTCTATCCAAAAAGAAC
>JASEHM010000165.1 GCA_030018895.1 Candidatus Omnitrophota bacterium | reverse complement strand
GGAAGCCAAACCACTGCCTTCTGGCTTGCAGGGCTCGCAATGACGGTATTTTTGTCATTATGACACAGCCTGAAGGCCAGATCGAGGAATCTATGTTCTTTTTAGATCCCTCGACTCGCTTCGCTCGCTCGGGATGACAAAGCAATTGATCTTACGTCTTGAGCGAAACGAATATGCTCGCTCGAAATGACAAAGCAATTGTCGCTTGCATGGCATGTAATGATATTTCCCCCGTTTACTGACGCGTTACAAAGCCATAATGCTTAAATCATCTAAATACACTAAAAACCCTTTAACTTTCTTTTTAGGATAAATCTCACTTATTACTTTCATATACTCCTTGACCTGCTCTTTATAGGCAGGTGCTTCTTCTTTTGCGCTTTTATAATCAATAATCACTGCTTCTTTGGGCCTAACAATAAGCCGATCTATTCTCTTTGTATTGCCAGAAGAGCTTACTATTTCTTTTTCTAAATACACATCGCCGTCTATAACCTCAAAAAAATGTTTGAGCTCTTTTTTCCCAAGCAATTTCTCAATGATTAACTCAAATTCATCGAAATTAGAAACTAAAGGAAACCTCAAACGCGCCTTTTCTAAAACAGCCTTAATTAAACTCCTCCTTTCCTGCTGATAAAGATTACCGATAAAAGAAAGGCAATAATGCAGGACCTCACCCCTTAGAAGTTTATTCCTTGCCTTAAGAATGGTATCGTCAATGAATTCTTCCTTTAAAAAATCAACCCAGTTATGGTATCTTAAAGGCGCTATTCTTAAAGCGGGAGCTTTCTTGTTGCTGTCCTTTTCTTTATATTCATATTTTTTACCTAACTCCAGATTATTCTCCGGCAAAAGTATATTAGCCAAATTAGAACTGGCTCCTGCCTTAGGAGAAACAAATACATAAAGCTCATTCTTTGCCCTGGTTAAGACAACGTAAACACTGTTTAATTCATCAATAAAAGCCTTAAGATATTCTTCCTTTCTTACTGCCGCAATCAGCTTTGAGTATTCTGCTGAACTCTTTTTTATATACGCAAGCCTTAAATGCCCTGACTCCTCATCAGGGATAACCACCTGGGATTCTATTTTCAGCTCCATTTCTAAAAACGGAATAATTACCACCCCAAACTCAAGGCCTTTGGATTTATGGATAGTCAATACTCTGACAGCCTCAGCCTCCCCAACATTTACATATAACTCACTTTTGTCCGCGCCCTCAAAAAATTCCAAAAACGAGGCAATACTAAAATGCTTCTCCTCCTGCTCTTTAATCAACTCAAGCAGCCGCATAAAAAACCCCTGGGAGCCTAAAAAGTTCTTCATCACATCGAATTTCATTAAGATACTTATCAAGAGTTCGTAAAGCGGAATAAACCCTGCGCTTTTAAAAAACTCTGCGATAAAATTATCCCAGATCTTTGGGAATCTTTCCTGAAACTGGCGGTATAAATGAGCCGTCGAGAAGTTTTTCTCGATAGGCGACGGCTCATCCTGAGCGATAGCGAAGGATCTGATAGATCCTTCTTTCTTTGCTTTATTATTAAGATTAAAAAGAAATTCCTGAATTTCAGAGCTATCCAAGCCAGTGGCCTTAGAAAAAATCTCGCCTGAAATAAAAGAAGCAAAGGAAAGATTATCAATAGGTACGGTTAAAAATTTAAGAAATGAAATCAACTCCTTTATTCGGGCATTCTCTCTTATATTTAATGTTATCTCTGACTCAACAGGGATGTTGCACTCTAAGAGCCACCCAGTTACTATTTGCACATCCTTATTTTTACGGCAAAGGATAGCTATATCGCTAAAAGAAAACCTTTTGAATAAATCCGTAAGAAGCATGAGTAATTTTTCTTTTACCGCAATATCCCTTTCTGCCTTTATCTTTTTATCTATAAATTCAATTTTTACAAAACCTTTATTCTTTTCGCTTGATATGGCCTGGTCTGAGCCCTTGAATATACCAACTATCGCGTTAATATCCTCAAATGAAAACCCGGCTGCCCTTTCATCTACCTCTTTTGACCTCAAGAATCTTAAAAGATTCTCTTCTGAAAATACTTTATTATTAAATTCTACAATCTCTTTTTGACTGCGGTAATTATGAGTAAGGGAACGCTGGATAAGATTGTAATCCTTAAAAATATCCTTTACTGAATCGATCAGGCTTAATTGGCCTCCTCTAAAACGATAGATTGCCTGTTTTTTGTCTCCGACGTAAAAAAAAGAGCCTCCGGTTGAAAGGGCCTCGGCAATCATTGCATGGAGGTTGCGCCACTGCAAGATACTTGTATCCTGAAACTCATCCAACAAGAAGTGCTGAAAGCGCATGGCCAAACGGTAATAAAGCTCAGGCAAATCAAGGGAACAGCCATCAAAAAGCATGGCTGCCTCCTTATTCAATGCCTCTAAGAAAAGGATATCCTCTTTTTTGCGTATCTCCTCTAAATTCCTTAAGACATAATTAAAGATATCCACATAACAATTAAACCTTGAGCCAGATTCTATTTCACAAAACAGGCTTAAATGTTCTCTGATTTTATCCCAAAGCCCTTGAGCCTTGGCTGATACAAGACAGCCTTTTTTCGTAGGAGGCTCCTCTCTTTTAAAATAATCTGAAAGCCCATCTATGTCAAAACCCTCTTTTGCATGAAGAATAGTTGAAAGTTTATTCACAAAAACAGAAGGCGCGCCCTCAGGAAGATTATCATCTAATTCCTGCATCAGCCTTAAAATTTCTTTTTTGCAAGATATCAATTGACTGGCATCTATTTTACTGCGTATAAATTGGCCGATGTTTTTATTGCTTTTTGTAAATAAGGCAGTAACTAAATCTAAGATATCTTTTTTGGGAAACCAGCC
>JASEHM010000164.1 GCA_030018895.1 Candidatus Omnitrophota bacterium | reverse complement strand
AAGCATTGCGGGTTATTAAATCCACGATTATTACCTTAAATACGAAAGAACCATAATCGACGTATGTATTGATAATGCCTGGCTATCGGTTTGATTTTTTTCTGCAGCCGCCGTATTAGAGATGACTTATAAATGCAGCCATCAATGCCTTTTTTGTTCTTGTCCTTGGGAGCTGGCTAAGGACACTGACTATAAAAAGTAAAAAAATGTGCGGAATAATCGGTTATGTTGGCGGAAGAGAAGCGCAGCCTATACTTTTGAATGGGCTTAAACGTCTTGAGTACCGTGGTTATGATTCTGCAGGAATGGTTACCTACCTTCTTAGTAAGAATTTACTCGCTGTAAGAAAATCACCTGGCAAGATTAAAGAGCTTGAAAATCTTCTTAAAAAAAAACCTCTAGGCGGCTGCGTAGGGATATCGCATACGCGCTGGAGTACCCATGGAGAACCCAATCAAATTAACAGCCATCCGCACCTAGATTGTAGGGGTGAAATTGCTGTTGTCCATAACGGCATTATTGAGAATTACACAGAACTAAAAAAGGAATTAATCAAAGAAGGCCATAAGTTTATCAGCCAAACAGATACCGAAGTAATTCCTCATTTGATTGAGAAATTTTATTCTTATAATTCTTTCTTAGAAGAGGCAGTAAGAAAGGCACTTGCTAAATTAGAAGGCTCTTTCGCTATTGGTGTTATTTCTAAAAGAGAGCCTCATAAGCTTATTGGCGCGCGTTCAGGCAGTCCTTTAATTGTGGGCGTGGGCAAGAATGAGAATTTTCTGGCTTCGGATGCGCCGGCGATTTTAGAACACACCAAAGAAGTGATTTTTTTAAAGGAAAATGAAGTCGCGGTTTTAACCCGGCAGAGCGTAAAAGTAACTGATTTAAACGGTAAAGAAATAGTAAAAAAGCCGGTGCGTATTAATTGGGATATTATCCATGCCCAGAAGCAAGGACATAAACATTTTATGCTCAAGGAAATCAATGAACAGCCTAAGATTATAGAAGATTTGTTGCGCGCAAGACTCCAGAATAACCGAATATTCTTTGAGGAGCAGCTTATTGGGGAAGAAAAATTAAAGAGTATAAAAAATATCTCTATCGTTGCTTGCGGCACTGCGTATCATGCGGGCATGGTGGGAAAGTATACCTTAGAGGCGATCTGTTCTATTCCTGTTTCTGTGGATGTTTCCAGTGAATTTAGATATCGTTCTCTGCTTATTGATAAAGATACCTTAGTAATTGCCATTAGTCAGTCAGGCGAGACTGCGGATACCTTAGCCGGGGCAAGAGAAGCAAAGAGAAAAGGCGCTTGGCTGCTTTCTGTCTGCAATGTGTTAGGCTCTAGCCTAACCAGAGAATCTGACGGGGTGATTTACACGTATGCCGGGCCTGAAATAGGTGTTGCCTCTACCAAGGCATACACTGCACAGTTAACTGCTTTGTATTTATTTGCGTTTTATTTAGCCCAAATAAGAGGCATATCAAAACAAAAGATCAATGAATATCTTAAAGAATTAGAAAGCATCCCCCAAAAAATGAGAGCTATTCTTAAACAGCAGGATAAGATTGCAAGGCTTTCCCATCGGCACTCGCATTTCGGCTCCTTTTTGTATCTAGGGAGGAATTTGAATTATCCGTCAGCTTTAGAGGGAGCGCTTAAATTAAAAGAGATTTCCTACATCCCTGCAGAAGGTTATGCTGCCGGGGAGATGAAGCATGGCCCAATTGCGCTTATTGATGAATACCGCGCCGTAGTCTGCATTGCCTGCGAATCGCGGGTATATGAAAAGATGGTTTCAAATATGCAGGAGATCCTCAGTCGCAAAGGAAAGATTATTGCTATTGCCAGCGAAGGCGATAAAAAGATAAAGGGACTCACTAAGGAGGTCATTTATATTCCCAAAACAGATGAATTATTTTCTCCCTTATTAGTTGTGCTTCCTTTGCAGTTATTAGCATATCATATTGCCTTAAAGCGCGGATGCGATGTTGACCAGCCGCGGAATCTGGCGAAGTCAGTTACAGTTGAATGAAGCTCCTCTCTGCTCATAAGACGGGGAGGTTTCAATATGCTTTACATTGTTGCTACCCCAATTGGTAATCTAGGAGACATAACCCTTCGCGCCATAGAGGTCCTTAAAGATGTTGATCTGATTGCCTGCGAAGATACTCGGCATACAAAAATCCTGCTTGACCATTATAAGATTCAAACTTCTACCACAAGCTTCTTTCAGCACAACAGGTTTGCCAAAGGGGAATATCTGCTTAGCCTCCTAAAGCAGGGTAAAAATATAGCCCTGGTTTCAGATGCAGGCACCCCAGGGATACTTGACCCAGGCGTAAATCTGATTAATCTGGCAATAAAAAATAACATTGCAGTTACGGTAATTCCCGGGCCAAGTGCGTTTATTAATGCATTAGTTCTCTCCGGAAAACCCAGCCATGAATTTTTCTTTGCCGGGTTCTTGCCAAAGAAATCAGGGGCCCGCAGGAAGAAACTAGATGAACTAAAGAAATTTAATTCCACAGTTATTTTTTATGAATCCTGCCACAGGATCCTGGCTGCCTTAGAAGATATAAAAACTGTTTTTGGTGACAGGGAAATTACATTAGCCAGAGAACTTACCAAGAAATTTGAAGAGATAAAACGCGGCAGGCCGGAAGATATTTTAAAGGTTTTTAAACAAGAGAAACCGCGAGGTGAATTTGTGGTAGTAATATAGCCTGAAAAAACGTTAAAAATGGTAACAATTTAGCTCTTGGAAACGTCTCGTCGTCATTGCGACTGCGAGCCATGCACCATACGGTGCATGGTGAAGCAGGAAGCAATCTCGTTTTTGAGATTGCTTCGCCCTAAAAGGCCTGAAAATGG
>JASEHM010000163.1 GCA_030018895.1 Candidatus Omnitrophota bacterium | reverse complement strand
GTGGATTCCCGCTTAAAGATTGCGGGAATGACACTCTAGTAGCTAATTTGGACAGCAATGATAAAAATTATGGAAGCAATTTTGGCATTAGAAGACGGGACGATATTTAAGGGGAAATCTTTTGGCGCCTGCGGAGAGAGCTTTGGTGAGGTGGTTTTTAATACCAGCATGGCCGGCTACCAGGAGATTTTAACTGATCCTTCTTATAAAGGCCAGATTGTTGCAATGACGTATCCTTTAATTGGTAATTACGGCGTAAACAGCCTTGACGCAGAATCGCGCAAACTTTTTATAGAAGGATTTGTAGTAAAGGAATATAGTAAAATTGCAAGCAACTGGCGCAAGGAGCAATCATTAGGAGAATACTTAAAAGAAAATAATATTTTAGGCATTGAAGGGATAGACACAAGGGCGCTCACTCTACATATTAGGCGCTCAGGCGCTTTGAGGGCAGTTTTATCTACAGAGGATTTGGAAGAGGCGAGTTTAAGGGAAAAGGCGAAAAACTCAAAAGGGCTTATAGGAGTAGATTTAGTTAAAGAAGTTACTGTTGATAAGGCGTACATCTGGCCAGGAGTAAATTCTGTAAAATACAAGGTGGTGGTAATTGATTGCGGGGTGAAATATAATATTTTAAGAGAACTCAGTTATCATAATTGCCAGGCAATAGTTGTGCCGGCTAAAATTGAGGCAGAAGAAATTTTAAAACTCAAACCGGACGGGGTACTGCTTTCTAATGGTCCAGGAGACCCTCAAGCAGTAAAATATGTTATAGAAACAACAAAAAACTTAATCGGCAAATTGCCGATATTTGGAATATGCCTGGGCCATCAGATGCTTAGCCTTGCTTTAGGCGCAAGAACATACAAACTTAAATTTGGCCACCACGGCGCAAATCATCCGGTTAAGGATTTAAAGACAGGTAAGGTTTGTATCACAGCGCAGAATCACGGTTTCTGCGTGAATATTGAAAAGAAAAAAGGAGATAAATATTATATGATAGGCAATGATGATGTTGAGGTTACCCATATAAATTTAAATGACGGAACTTGCGAAGGGATGCGGCATAAGAAATTTCCTATATTTTCTGTGCAGTTTCATCCTGAGGCATCTCCTGGGCCGCATGATGCAAAGTACTTGTTTAGAGAGTTTATAGAGATGATGGAAACGCAAAATTAAAGAGATTGCCTTGCAATCAGACTGTGTCATAATGACAAAAACACCGTCATTGCGAGGGCCGAAGGCCCGAAGCAATCTCTATCACCGTCGGAGATTGCTTCGTCGCTCACTTCGTTCGCTCCTCGCAATAACGAAAAACACGAATTGCGACACAGTCTGAATGACAATAAGGTTGGAAATATTACCTCAAAACCTTACGCTGAGGTAATGGGTCCTGCCAGGGCGTCGCGCAAAAGTTTGCTCTGCCTTTGAAAGGCCTGCCTTAAATTACGACAATCCTTCATAAGGCAAATTTCCTGGGTAACTAACCTGGCTATATGTAATTCGTATGTATCCTTTTTCTTTGCTGCTTTTTGATAAAGCGGGTGGTCGCGATTTATATAAATAATTGTCCCCTCAGTAGCGCATTCAGGCTCATCAGGGCCAAAATGGTCAATACAACAACTTACCCCTTGCTGCCCGACTTTTAATCTTTTAATCACTGCTGTGGGAGTTAGTTTCTTAATCTGCGGCCTTTTTTGCCTTTTTTTTCTTTGCAAGGGTTTTAAAACCCCTTCTTCTTTTTCTTTAATATCCCTAGTCGTTTTACTTTCAGGAATAAAACCGGCTTGCCCTGTATCAGAAACCCCTTCTCCTATAGGAATTAGGCCTTCTGGGCAAAAATCAAGATTAAGCATCAGGGCATTTTTAATCTTTTCCAAAACATCGCTGAGGGTTTTTCTTGTGCGCCTATTTTCTTTGCGCTCTGATAATTCCGTCAAAACAGGCTTAGCCCTTTCTATCACCCTTTGCATTACCTCAAGAAATTTCCTATACTGCGGCGTATCTTTTATAAAACCGGTTCTGTCGCTGGTTATAGGAAGAAAATCTGCGTTAACCTCGCCCTTTATCTGGGCAATATTTTTTAGAAGTTTTTCCAACCCAAAGAAATCCTTTGCAATGGTAACCTGCTTTACTTTACACTCTATCCCCGCATTAGAAATATCCTGCTCTAACGGGGAACTTATGATTATCTCGCCGCAAACTATACCATATTCTGTTCCCTCTAAAAAAGGTATCCTATGTCCCGGGATAAACCTGGCAATAATCTTTTTGCCGTTTAAATAGACGCTAAAATTAGGCGCCTTTATAGGAACAGCTTCAATAATGCGTTTTTCTATATCACTAAGATCAAATCTCTTATTTACTCCCTTTAATATAATTTTAGTGCCATCACCAAGTCCTGGATCCGATTTTTGAATCTCAAGCGGTATATGCCATTTATCCTTAGACCCCTGCCACTCTTGTTTATCAAAGGTAACCCTGGCCTGAAAATCGCCCTTTTTTGTCCATACTTCAAAACACAGACAGGCAGATAACGTCGCAAATTTTCCAATACCAAATTCGCCTATTCTGTCCCGGCAAAATTTCAAAGATTTAGGACTATCCCTTTTTAAGGTAGAGCCAATATTAAAATACTGCCTTAAGCCATCAAAATCCATACCTAATCCATTATCCTCTACAATAATAGAATCATCCTTTATGCTTACCTTAACCTCAGCAGCATCGGCATCATAGGCATTATTGATAAGTTCCCGGATAAGCTCTATGGATTCGCCATAAAGCCTTTCGCCAATAGTAACAATATGGCTTTTATCTACGGTTACCTCTATGCTATTTATACCTTCTTTATAAGACTCCATTGCGCATTCTCCTGCTTAGTTTCCGCTGTCTATTTCATTAATAAAA
>JASEHM010000162.1 GCA_030018895.1 Candidatus Omnitrophota bacterium | reverse complement strand
AAAACGGGGGCGGGAATGACACCCTGATTTACTTCTGAACGCTGAACTGTTACAAGTTTTAGGCTCTGTATTTTAGCTTTACGCTTTTCGCTCTGCACTTTGCGTTTCATAGTCTCATCTCCTTTACTGACAAGATATTATCTGTCTTTCTTATTTTATCCAAAATTTCCGCTGATACCGGAGCATCCACGCTCAATACGCTTATCGCCTTTCCGCCGGCTGACTGACGGCCAAAGGTCATAGCCGCAATATTGATATTGTGCCTGCCTAAAAGCGTCCCCAGATTTCCGATGATACCCGGCCTATCCCAATTCTGCACAAAAATCAGCTCTCCCACAGGGATTATTTCAACATAATACTCGTCAATCTTTGCAATACGCGGCTGTTTATTAGAAGAAAGTGTGCCTGAGATTCTCTTAGTTTCCTTATCAGTCTTAATTTCCAGCTGAATCAGGTTTACGAACTCCTCTTCCTTTGAAGATTTTACCTCATTAATCTTAATCCCTCTTCCCTTAGCTAAAGCCACAGCATTAATAAAATTAACCGTTTCGCCCAGTATTGGAGTAAGCAGCCCTTTAATCAAAGCCATGGTTAAAGGGGTTAATTCATGCTGACTGATATCGCCGCTATAAGTTATATTTAATTCCTCTGTCCTTCCCTCAACTAATTGACAGCTAAACAAACCTAATCTTTCTGCAAGATTCACATACGGCTCAATAACCTTATAAGCCTCAGGCTCCACGCAAGGATAATTTGCGGCATTGCGAATACCTTTGTTTAGAAGCGCATCAACCACAATTTGGGCCACCTCAATTGCCACATTAACCTGTGCCTCCTCTGTAGAAGCGCCTAAGTGCGGGGTAAGAATCACATTATCTAATTTTAACAGTTCACTCTCTTGCAAAAGCGGCTCATTCTCAAAAACATCTAAGGCAGCACCAGCAATCCTGCCTTGTTTAATTGCGTTGATAAGGCTGGCCTCATTAATAATACCGCCTCTGGCACAATTAATTATACGCACGTCTTTTTTCATAATTGCAAACTGCTCATCTGATATCATATACTTAGTTTCAATAATTAAAGGCGTATGAACCGTAATATAATCAGATCGCTTGAATAACTCTTCTAATTCTACTAATTCTACCCCTATTTCCTGAGCAGCCCCTAATGACAGATATGGATCATAAGCTAAGATCTTCATCCCAAATGATTTAGCCCTTTTAGCCACCTCTGAGCCAATTCTCCCTAATCCGCAGATACCCAATATTTTATTATACAGCTCAACGCCCATAAACTTAGAGCGTTTCCACTCGCCTTTTTTTACCGAGGCATTAGCCTGAGGAATATTACGGGAAAGCGCTAGTATCATACTCATTGTATGTTCGGCAGTGGAGATAGTGTTGCCTTGTGGCGTATTCATTACAATTATTCCCTTTTGCGTAGCTGCCTCTAAATCCACATTATCTAATCCCACGCCAGCCCGGCCTATTACCTTCAATTTATCTGCGGCGTTAATAATATCCTTAGTTACCTTAGTTGCGCTCCGCACTACTAAGGCATCGTAATCCCTGATTATCTCCTTAAGCGCATCTGGCTTTAATTCGGTTTTCACATCCACCTGAAAGTTTTCTGCGCTTTTAAGAATCCTTAAGCCTTCTTCAGATAACGGATCGCTGACTAATATCTTGATCATCTTTTTTCTCCTATGCCGTTAAAAATACTTCCTCAGCTGCGCATACTCCTGAGCCCAACTTAAAACTATACCCCATCTGATACAAAACTTTTTCTAAACAGGATATAACAAGAATAATATCAAATTCTTCAATAAAACCCATATGGGCAATTCTTATAACTTTGCCTTTTAATTCATCCTGGCCTCCGGCAATAGTTACGCCATAAGCATCGCGCATAGTTTTAACTAATTTTTCTCCGTCAATATTTACCGGCACCCCTATTGCAGTAACCACGTTAGAAGAAGCATCTGGAGCAAATAATTCTAACCCCAATGCCTTTATCGCGCTTCTTGTTGCATCTGCGAGTTTTCTGTGGCGTGAGAATACTTTTTCTAAACCATCTTCCTTAAGCATCTTTAATGCCTCATTCAAGGCAATAATTAAAGTTATGGCCGGAGTAAAAGGAGTATCTGTTTTATCAAATGCTTTTTTTGCCTTTCTTAAATCAAAATAGTATCTTGGGCTTTTTGCGTTTTCAATTAATTTAAAAGCTTTTTGGCTTACTGAAATAAACCCTAAGCCCGGAGGAAGCATAAGGCCTTTTTGTGAACCTGAAACCACACAATCGCAAAACCAGGCGTCAGTTTTAAGGTCAATTGCGCCTAATCCGCTGATTGCATCTACTACTAAAACAGCGTCTGTATCCCGGACAATTTTGCCTATAGCCTCAATATCATTAACCACACCTGTAGAAGTTTCGCACAACGTACTAAATACTGCCTTAATTGGCGCTGGACGCTGGGTATTGAGCGCTGAGTGTTTTAATCTTTCTTCTATTATTTTCGGTTTAACTGCCTCGCCCCACTTTACATCAATAACTTCACAGTTTATCCCGTAACTTTGACAAATCTCTGTCCATCTTTCTCCAAATTTACCGCCCTGGATAATTAGAGCAATATCGCCGGGAGACAGTAAATTTATAACTGCCGCCTCCATTGCGCCTGTTCCGGAAGAAGCAAGTATGAAAACATCATTTTTGGTCTGAAATATATACTTTAGGCCATCAATTGCCTCTTTTAAAACTGCCTGAAATTGCGGGGTACGATGATGCATTATAGGCCGGCTCATGGCCTCACAGATTTGCGGCGGCAAAGGGGTAGGCCCTGGTGTCAACAGATAATTCTTCCTCATTTATCTTCTCCTATGTTAAAAGTCAAATAACTCTACTCCGGTATCAGACTGTGTCGCAATTCGTGTTTTTCGTCATTGCGAGGAGCGAACGAAGTGA
>JASEHM010000161.1 GCA_030018895.1 Candidatus Omnitrophota bacterium | reverse complement strand
TGCCCGTTTTCACGGGCATGACAAAAACGGGAGGCGAGAACTTCCGGAAGCTGAATTGTTACGAATTATCACGAATAAAAAAACACGAATTATCACGAATAGAAAAATTTTCCAGGAGTACTATGAATACCTACCAATATACCGCAAAAGATAAAAACAGCAGGACTGTTATTGGGGTTTTGGAAGGCTCAACAGAAGCAGAGATTGCCGGCATTCTTCATAAAAAGGATTTAGTTGTAGTTGAAGTTAGGCAGATAAAAACCTCAAAAATTAAAGTTAAGGCAAAAAAGGTGAAACTCGATGACTTAGTTATTTTTTCCCGGCAACTGGCGACAATGATTGAAGCGGGGATTCCCTTAGCGCATGCGCTGGGAATCTTAGGCGAGCAGATTGAGAATAAAAACTTTAGGGAAACGATTATAGTTGTGCGCCAGGATATTGAGGCCGGGGTAAATTTTCCCGATGCTTTAAAAAAACACCCAAATGTGTTTTCCGAACTTTTTGTGAATATGGCTAGAGCAGGAGAGACCTCAGGTATGCTTAATGAAATTTTAGAAAGATTAGCAGCTTACCTTGAAAAACAAGCAGCGCTTGCCAGAAAGGTTATTTCCAGCCTTATTTATCCTGCGGTAGTAGTAAGTATGGCAATACTTATAACTGCATTTTTATTGCTTAAAGTTGTTCCGACTTTTAAAAGTATATTCGCTACATTGGGAGGCCAATTACCTGTGCCTACCCAGATACTTATTATGATTAGCGATTCACTTAAAAAGTATTTCTTATATCTATTAGGAGTATTGGCGATAGGAGGCGGGATTTTTAAAAAATACATTAGCACTGAGAAAGGCAGGTTGAACTTTGATTTTTGTCTGCTTAAACTTCCTGTAATTGGAGAACTTTTTCGTAAAGTAGCGGTTGCCAAATTTTCACGCACATTTTCTACTTTGGTGAAAAGCGGTGTCTCTATAATGAATACATTAGAAATTGTGAGCAAAACTTCAGGGAATAAGGTGGTAGAGAAGGCGATAGCTAGCTGCCTTATTGCAGTACGTGACGGCGAGCAGATCTGGTTGCCTTTGTCTAAGAGCGGTGTTTTTCCGCTTATGGTTACGCGTATGATTGCTGTAGGGGAACAGACAGGCCAGCTCGAGAAGATGCTTTCTAAGATTGCGGATTATTATGATGAACAGGTGGACGCAGCAACGCAGGCATTAAGCAGTTTAGTTGAGCCGTTAGTAATTGCCTTTTTAGGAATGGTTGTCGGCGGCATCGTAGTTTCTTTATTTCTGCCTATTTTTAAGATAACTGAGTTGATTTCTAAGTAAAAAGTCAAGAAAAATCTGCTTTTGGTCAAATTTTTCTTGACAAAATAACATTATGTGGTATGATAAAATTGTTGTAGTAAATAAGGGAAGTGGAGCTTAGGCCGTAAGGCAGAGTAGGGAGCTTGCTGAACGGCTTTTTGTTTTTGTATCCCCGCTATTTCTGCAAAATTTTATAAGGAAAGGGGGTAACAAGTAATGGTAAGAGGAAAAGTAAAATGGTTTTCGAATCAAAAAGGTTACGGGTTTATTACTCCTGAGTCAGGCGCTGATGTATTCGTGCATCATAGCGCAATTCAGGCTGAAGGCTATAAAACTCTAGCTGAGGGCGATGAAGTTGAATTTGAAATTGAGAAAGGCCCTAAGGGAGAACAAGCCACAAAAGTAACAAAACTGTAATTTGAAGGAAAAATAGGTCAAGGCTAAGGCTGAGGTTAAATTTGATTTACCTTAGTTTTAGCCTTGACCTATTTTGTTGTAACCAAGATTTTACATTAGGTTCCAAGGTAAGGTAAGGTGTTATGCGAATTGAGGAATTAAAAGGGAAATTGGTGCTTTTTAAGTTTTCAGAGGCAATAAGAGAGGACCTACCGCTTTTCCAGATTTATAAAGATGAGGTTTGGGCAATAGTTACCGGAATAGATAATGAAGGGGTCTGGATTGAGAATCCATCATATGAACTTGGGGTATGGTGGGATGAAAATGGAAATTTGGTCCCTTCGGATAAACAGGTAAAAGAGAAGGTCAAAACCAATATTTTAATTCCTTGGCAGTATATAAAAGCGTTGATGAGTGTTGAGGATGAAAGATTTCAGAAAATAAAAACTGAAAGGTTACCTGGTTTTCAGGCATACCGGTAAAATTTATCCTTAAGTAGTTAATGTTGAAAAACTTTTTTAAGTTCAGTAATACCGGTTTTCAGTGTTAACTACATAAAATCTTTTTGTACTTCTAAGATAGCATTATTGTATTTTTCGTCGGAAAGGAACTTGGAGGCAATGTTGTTCCAGAGCCAATTATAGGCCTGGGGAGCAACATTAAATAAGGTTTTACCGGAATAAGAACGAGCACAGCTATTTTTAAAATAACTGATACTGGATATAACCAGCATAAATACAATTAGGCTTGCTAGTAAAATTCCTCGTGCAATACTTAAGATAAAACCGCCCCATCTGCTTAACGCAGGCACCGCCTCCATTTTTAAAAAACGGTAGAAGAGGATTCGTAAGGCTGCGAATATCAGATAACCGATTATAACCAAAATTACAAAAGAGATAAAGTCAATAAGTTCAATGGGTGCAGCCTTTATAACAAAAGAGAGGATGTGTTTTAGTGAATCTGAGAAAATAGTGAAGTAATGCAGGGATAGGTACGTTGCAGATACGGTTCCCAAAAACTTAAAGAGCTCAATAGGTAAGTCTGTTCTAGCCCCAATCCAGATTGCTCTTAAGAAAATAACTATAAGTACTAAATCTACCCAGTTTAACTTATGCAGAATTTCTAATAGCATATTTTTTCTCCTTTTTAACTTAGGAAAAGAAACTTTTTGATAGTATACTTAGAAAAGTATAACCACTCGTGTCTAAAATAGACGTTACTTATCGACGCGAAATGTATTTTGAGATATCAAATTTGTCATACCC
>JASEHM010000160.1 GCA_030018895.1 Candidatus Omnitrophota bacterium | reverse complement strand
AAATGCGCGATGAACTATCTTAAAAAAAATATTAAAAATATTATAAAACAAACATTAAAAGAAGATATCGGTAAAGGGGATATTACAACCCTAACATTTATCCCTAAGGATAAATACGTAAAAGCAGCCTTAAAAACAGAACAAGACTGCGTTCTTTGCGGTATAGATATCGCTTGTGAGGTATTTAAAACTCTAAGCAAAGAAACAGAGTTCAGGCCGCTTTTTTCAGACGGCCAGAAAATGAAGCTTGGGCCAGCCGGCAGAATTATCGCTTATATTTCAGGAAAAGCTCAAAGCATATTAACGGCAGAGAGAACAGCCTTAAATTTCTTAAGCCTGCTTTCCGGAATTGCTACAAAGACAAGGCTATATGTTGATAGGGTGAGGCCATATAAAGTAAAAATCCTGGATACCCGTAAAACCATCCCATGCTTAAGAGAATTAGAAAAATACGCAGTCCGAATTGGAGGAGGTTTTAATCATAGAAGCAAACTGGATGAGATGCTCCTAATTAAGGACAATCATCTTAAGGTTACAGGAAGTTACAGAAAATTAAAGAAGGTTAAAGGATCGGACAAGGATTACAAGATGGAAGCAGAAGTAAAAAACCTAAAAGAATTTAAGGAGGCATTAGAACTTAAGCCCGATATAATTATGCTGGATAATATGGGTATTAAAGAGATAAAAAGGGCAGTTAAAATTAGGAACTGCCTATCATCCAATGCCCAGCACCTAAGGCCTAAACTAGAGGTATCAGGCGGCGTCAGCCTAAAAAACGTCAAAAAAATCGCCTCCTGCGGCGTAGATATGATCTCTATCGGCAGCCTAACCCATTCTGTAAATTCCATTAATATGAGCCTGGAAATTCTGTAATGTGCTGACCGATTACTTTGCAATGGAGAAATTTAAACTTATTTCCGACTTCCTACCCCTTGGAGACCAGCCAAAGGCAATTAAAAAACTAACTAATGCTATTTTATCAGGAAAAAAATATCAGACACTTTTAGGCGTAACCGGTTCAGGCAAAACCTTTACCTTAGCTAATGCAATCGCCAACATAAACCTGCCTACTTTAGTAATCTCTCACAATAAAACATTGGCTGCTCAGCTGTATTCAGAATTTAAGGAATTTTTCCCTCATAATGCAGTAGAGTATTTTGTCAGTTATTATGACTATTACCAACCCGAGGCGTATGTTCCTTCTACAGATACCTACATAGAAAAGGATGCCTCTATCAATGACAAATTGGACCGCTTAAGGCTTTCTGCAACCAGTTCTTTAATGAGCCGGCGCGATGTGATTATCGTTAGCTCTGTATCCTGTATCTATAACCTTGGCTCACCTGAAGATTACCGTGATTCATTGGTTTTTGTAAAAAAAGATGCGCTGCTATCCCGCGAAGAACTAATCAAAGGGCTTATTAAAATACAATACGAAAGAAATGATTACGAGTTTTCCAGGGGAAGGCTGCGCGTAAGAGGAGATACTGTTGAAATATTTCTTTCCTATAAAGAAAAAGCAATACGCATAGAATTTTTCGGCAATAAAATAGATAGGATATCCGAGATAAATCCTGTTTCCGGAAAAACCCTAAATCTCCTGGAAAGAGCTGCAATTTATCCGGCAAAACATTTCCTTGTCTCTGAAAACAGGATAGAAGATGCAATAAGATCCATAGAGGAAGAACTAAATGAGCACCTCCGTTTTTTAAGGAGTAAAAATAAGCTCCTGGAAGCTCAAAGGCTTGAGTCCCGCACAAAATATGATATGGAGATGCTAAGGGAAATCGGCTATTGTCACGGTATTGAAAACTATTCCCAGCATATTTCTCAAAGAGCCAAAAATATAAGGCCATATTGCCTGATTGATTATTTTCCGAAAGATTTTCTTGCCCTTATTGACGAGTCACATGTAACTATACCCCAAATAAAAGGTATGTATGAAGGCGACCGCTCAAGAAAAGAAGTATTAATTGAATACGGTTTCAGGCTCCCTTCCTGTTTAGATAACCGGCCATTGAAACAGCAGGAGTTTGATGAACTCATAAAAAAAGTAATCTTTGTATCTGCCACCCCGTCTAAATATGAACTTAAAAAAAGCGAAGACAGGATAGTAGAACAAATAATCCGGCCTACAGGCTTGGTAGATCCTGAAATTATTGTAAAACCAACAGAGGATCAGATAGAAGGCCTGATAAGCGAAATAAATAAATGCGAAAAAAGGAATGAGCGGGTATTGGTAACCACTTTAACCAAAAAAACGGCTGAAGACTTAACAAGCTATTTACAAGAAAAGGGATTAAAGGTAAAATACCTGCATTCAGAGATTCAAACTTTAGAGAGGTCAAAAATCCTAAAAGGACTAAGGCAAAAAGAATTTGACTGTTTAGTAGGGATAAATTTATTAAGGGAGGGATTAGACCTGCCTGAGGTCTCATTAGTGGCAATTATAGACGCAGACAAAGAAGGATTTCTGCGTTCTGAAACCAGCCTAATCCAGATTGCCGGAAGAGCCAGCCGCAATATAAACGGAAGAGTAATTATGTACGCTGATACCCTTACCGGCTCAATGAAAAGGGCAATTGCCGAAAGCAGGCGCAGGAGAAATTACCAGTTAGAATTTAATAAAAAGAATAAGATTACTCCTGTCTCAATAAAAAAGGCTGTAAAAGAAGGGATTGAAAGCTTAATAGAAGCAGAGGAGTTTGTGGCTAATCTTACCGGCGAAAGAAAGGATGCGTACGAACTAAAAAAATACATCTTGGGGTTAGAATATGAAATGGAACTAGCAGCAAGGAACCTGCAATTTGAAAAAGCAGCGGCATTAAGAGACAAGATAAAAGCATGCCGGCATCCTAAAAGCACACCCAACAACATAACCAGTTAGTTATATTATGCTATTGCTGTCCAAATTAGCTGCTAGTGCATTGTAACATAAATTCTTGATAGTTTGTCATTCCCCGACTTGTTCGGGGAATCCAGAAATG
>JASEHM010000015.1 GCA_030018895.1 Candidatus Omnitrophota bacterium | reverse complement strand
ATTCCCGCTTAAAGATTGCGGGAATAACACTCTAGCAGCTAATTTGGACAGCAATGGCATCATATTTATAAAATATTATTATTGAGTTTTGCACAACTAATGGTGTAAAATTTAAAGAACATAAGTGAAATACCGATTTTCGCAGTCTTATTAGTAAAAAAAACGTCGGTATAATCGTTTTAGAATCCTTAAATCCATAAGGAGGGAAAAATGTTAACAAGGCAAAAAATGTATTTTGTTTTTATTTGTATAATTTCCGGCATTATTTTTTTCTCAAGAATTTCTTCCTTTGCCCAGGAAGAAACACAGCCCAAAACCGCACAGGGTAAGGCAGTTCCTTTAGAATCAGGGCAAGTAGAAAAAGCAGAGGTTGGCTCTTATGTTACTGAAAAGGCAATGCCTTCTTACAACCTTAGCCTTAAGCAAATTATCGAAGAGGCTAAAAAAAATATTAAGAAGGTAGATGAAAAGATACGAGAAGGGGAAATTTTTAAACGTAATCAGGAGAGGGAAATAAAGATCCGGCAGTATTTTGATCAGGGAAATCTTTTATTTGAACAGGGAAAGTTAAAGAAAGCCAGAGAAAATTGGGACAAGGTTTTGCAAATAATCAATGAACCGGAGATGAAGGATTATATTCAAAAAGAAGAGAAAACAGCTGTTTTGCAGGAACTCTTGCAAAAACAACAAGAGGCGCTTAAGCAAAAAGAAGAAGAGGCCAAGCAAAAAGAAGAAGAACTAGCCAGGCAAAAAGAAGAACAGGAGCAGGAACGCTTGGAAAAACAACGCCAAAAAGAAGAAGAGGCTAAGCAAAAAGCAGAAGAAAAGCGCCTGGCCCAGGACAAGAAGAAAAAAATCAATGCCCTTTATGAACAAGGAGTCGCCTATTTTAATAATAATGAATTCAACGCTGCAGAGGCCCAATTCAAAGAGATTCTTTCTATAGATCCGGAACAAACAAAAGCAATAGGATACTTAGAAACAAGGATTCCCGATAAAATAGCGTTGCTTCAAGCTGATAACGCAAGAGAGCAGGAACGCCTGGAAAAACAACGCCAAAAAGAAGAAGAGGCCAAACAAAAAGAAGAACAGGCGCAGCAGATGAAACAACAAAAAGAAGAAGAACTAGCCAAGCAAAAAGCAGAACAGGAACAGGTAAAGCTTGAGAAACAACGCCAAAAAGAAGAAGAGCTGGCTAAGCAAAAACAACAAAAAGAGCAGGAGCGCCTCCAAAAACAGCGCAAGGAGGAGGAGCAGGCAAAGCAGAAACAACAGGAAGAACAAGAGAGGCTTTCAGAGAAACAACAAAAAGAGCAGGAGCGGCTTTTAGAAAAACAACGCAAAGAAGAAGAGCGAATTAGGCAAAAACAACAAAAAGAGCAGGAGCGTTTAGAGAAGCAGCGTCAAAAAGAAGAAGAGTAAAACCGCGAAATAGAGTAATCCCTTAGCAGCCTATTGTAAGAACTATTTTTTGAGTACAGATATACGCAGATATATCCCGTTAGAGAACAGGGTTCTTTAACGGGATTTATTTTTCCTTCAAAAAAGGGAGCACGGTTAAATGATAAAACAATTTGTGCCTCAGGAAATCTGCCTGAGGTGCCAGGGCTGTTGTAGATTTAAAGAGCAGAATTCTGTCTGGTCCCCTTGCCTTTTGGATGAAGAAATTCAAGATTTAGTTAATACGGATATCCCAAAAGTTTATCTTACCTTAGATAAAAGGATTGAGCCTGTACCTAATGGCGCTAAAGAAGGAGAGACGGGGTTTGTCTGCCCTTTTTTAAATTTAGGGGATAATAAATGTAAAATTTATGCAAGAAGGCCATTTGAGTGCCAGCTCTACCCTTTTCTTATTAATTTAAGGGGGAAAAAGATTATTTTAACCGCAGATCTCAATTGCCGTTATGTTCAAGAAAAATTAAACACTCAGGAATTTAAGGAATATGCGCAATACCTAAGCCAATTTCTTAATTCGCCTGCGCAGATAAAACTTTTAAAGGAAAATCCCCAGATCTTACAGGCTTATGAGGAAGTCTCTGAGATCGTTGAATTAAAATAACCCTGTCTATTGTGTAGGCGGACAGGGTGAAACCTTATTTTATGAAGTTTAATAAGTTGTCCCTTAAGCATAAGGCAATATTTGCTAAGTATTTGGCTTTAGATTACCACGAATTATCCCCTTACAGTTTTGAAAATATTTATATTTGGAAAGGGCTCTTTGATATTGAGTGGATAGAAATTGAAGGAAACCTCTGCGTATTTTTTAAAGATAAATTCAGTTGTTTTTTGTATGTATCGCCGTTGGCAAAGAAGATACATCAAAAGGCTGTAAGAAAGGTTTTTGAAATAATGGATAGGTTTAATAGGAATAAAGAGGTATCACGCATAGAAAACGTGGAAATTAAAGATGTGCCTTTTTATGAAAAATTAGGTTACAGGTGTCAAGTTAAGTCAAATGATTATCTTTGCAAAGCTAAGGATTTGGTTGATTTAAAAGGGAATAAATTTAAATCTAAACGCAGTTGTTTTAATTATTTTATTAAGCGCTATAAATTTGAATACAGGCAGTTTTCTTTAAGAGATAAAAGTGGATGTATGAAGTTGTATGATGCATGGGCAGAAGAAAGAAGGTCTCAAAACAAAGACCCAATTTATCAAGGAATGCTAAAAGACAGCCGTCTTTGTCTTATTAATGCCTTAGGCGCTTACGTGAATTTAGGCCTTATTGGAAGAGTGGTTACGATAGAGGGACACGGTAACAATAAAGAAGTGGCGGGGTTTACATTCGGGTTTAAATTAAATTCCGATACATTCTGCATATTGTACGAAGTAACTGATTTGGCCATTAAAGGCCTGGCGCAATTTATTTTTCGCAGATTTTGCTCTGAATTAAAAGATTATAAATACATAAATATTATGGATGATTCTGGTTTAGAGAATTTAAAGAAGGTAAAACTCTCTTATTATCCAGTAAGGTTGATTCCAGCGTACATACTTATTAAAAGTAGAGAGTAGAGAGCTATGTCAGTATATTACGCCTGCAAATCGTATAAATTAAAAGTCGGACCGATGGCAATTTTTGAGGCCTTAAAAGAGGCAAAAAATTGTTTTTTCTTAGATAGCAGTTTAAATTCTAACTTAAGAGGCAGGTATTCTTTTTTAGGGATTGAGCCGTTTTATATTTTAAAAACAAAAGGTGAAGAGCCTTTTACAAAATTAAGGGAATTTTTAGAGAAACACAAATTTACAACAACTAAGCCCTCTTTTCCCTTTATTGGCGGGGCTGTAGGGTATTTTGGTTATGATCTGGGGTTTTTGCTGGAGAATAAACTTAAAAAAAAAATTAAAGATGATTTATTGATTCCTGATTGTTTTTTTGCTTTTTATAACACCGTTCTTATTATTGATAATTTAAAAAAGGTTCTTTCAATTTTTGTGCTTGGTTTTCCTGAGAAGCCGCATCATTTACAAAAGGCCCTCTGTGAATACAATTTAAAAAAAATAGAAACTCTTATTTTTCAAAGAGGCCTTAACAGGGAGACTAACGCAAAATTTAATGCCTCACAAATACCTGCGCAAATGAAATTCCGCCCCGCCTTAAAGAGCGGGGGTGAAAGTATAAAATCTAATTTTACAAAGCAGGGGTATATTGCCGCAATATTGAAAGCCAAAGAATATATAAGGGTAGGCGATATTTATCAGGTGAATCTTTCTCAGAGGTTTAAGGCTCAGGTAAATTTAAGCAGTGTTGAAATTTACAGGCGCCTGAGAGATTTAAGCCCTGCGTATTTTAACGCCTATTTTGATGCAGGCGATTTCCAGATCTTGAGTTCTTCTCCGGAAAGGTTCTTAAAACTTGAGCGCGATGCAGTAATTACGCATCCGATGAAAGGCACGCGCAGGCGCGGAAGAAATAAAACTGAAGATAGCCGTTTAAAAAAACAACTCTTGAATAGCCCGAAAGACAGGGCAGAACTGATGATGATTATAGATTTAGAAAGAAATGATTTAGGCAAGGTTTGCGATTATAATTCAATTTCTGTTAAAACCTTAAGGCAGATTGAGGAATATAGGACGGTTTATCAGGCCACAGCTGTCCTTAAGGGCAGATTATATAAAGATAAGGACAGGATTGATTTATTATCTGCCTGTTTCCCCGGCGGATCAATTACCGGCTGTCCTAAGATACGGGCTATGGAGATTATTGAGGAGCTTGAACCAAGCAGGCGTTTTATCTATACAGGTTCTTTGGGATACTTAAGTTTTTGCGGTAATCTGGATTTTAATATTTTAATCCGCACTATATTAAAAAAAGAAGATAAGGTTTATTTTGGCGCAGGCGGTGGTATTGTGGCTGATTCAGAGCCGGAAGCTGAATATGAGGAAACCTTAATTAAGGCAAGGGCAATGATGGAGGCAATTGGGTAATGCAAAGTTTCATTTTTCTAAATGGGAAATTTTTGGATATAGAAGATGCTAAAATTTTGGTTTCATCCTCAGGGCTTTTCTATGGCTGGGGCTTGTTTGAAACGATGCGTTCGTATAATGGAAAAATAATTTATTTAGACAGGCACTTAGAAAGATTAAAGAGCGCTGCAGGGTTAGTTAATCTAAAGTTATCATATCCGGCAGCTAAATTAAAAAAAATAATCAAAGAAGCATTACGTTTGAATTTTTTTAAAGACGCGTATGTAAAATTAATATTGTGGAAAAATACCCCAGGCACAGAAATCGCTCTTTTTGTTAAAAATTATAAACCTCCCTTAGAGATAAAATATAAAGAAGGTTTTTCTGCAGCCATTTCTAGTTTTAGGCAAGATGGAAATTCCTTATCTTCGCGGGTAAAAAGTTTAAGCCGTTTTATATTGGAGCTGGCTTTTGATGAGGCAAGGAGCAGGGGGTTTGATGAAGCGCTTCTTCTTAATACAGAAGGTTATATTGCTGAAGGAACCAGAAATAATATATTTTTCGTAAAAGGTAAGATAATATTTACCCCTTCCTTAGATTGCGGCTGTTTGAATGGTGTTACCCGAAAGGTTATATTTGATCTTGTCAAAAAAGAAAGGCTAAAAATAGTAACAGTTCAGCGTTCAGAAGTAAATCAGGGTGTCATTCCCGCGCAAGCGGGAATCCAGAGAGGGTATGACAGAATGGATGCCCGTTTTCACGGGCATGACAAAAACGGGAGGCGAGAACTTCCGGAAGTTGAACTGTTACTAAAAATAGCAGAAGGCAGGTTTGCCCTTAAAGATTTATACAACGCAGACGAGGCATTTTTAACTAATTCTTTGATAGGCGTTATGCCGCTGGTAAGGGTAGAGAATTATAAAATTGCAAAAGGGGTAAGGGGAGAGATAACGGAATATTTTATAAAAGAGTATAATTGTCTCTTAAATGAATAATATGCTTAAAATTTTTGTCGGCCTATTTTTAATTTTCAGTTTTTTATATGGCTGCGGCCAAAAGAATGATTTGCAAAAAGCCGCAGGCTATATTCAAGAGTCTGATACTTATTATCAAAAGGCAATAAAAGAGTATGAGAAATTAATCTCTAAGGCTAAAAATCCGGATAAGGAATATCTTGAATTAGGAAAGTTGTATTTTAACCATGGCTTCTTAAAGTTAGCCCAAGAAGCGCTTAAAAAATCGAATGCCTTAGAGGCAAAAAAAATTCTAGCTATTTCGTATTTTCAATCAGGCGATTTTGCCGATGCCTTAGAGATTTTTGATAAACAGGAGGTTTGCGACGACAAAGGGCTTTATTATTACGGCTTGACTTGTGAAAAGTTAAACCTCTTTGACAAGGCAGTAGAAATTTATAAAAAAATCGCAAATTTTCCTAAGGCAAAAGAACGTATTGAGCTTATTGAAAAACTTGCTCTTAATGTCCATATAAAAGATTTAGATGCGAATATATATAAAATTATATCTGCGGCTCCCGGATTCTGGCAGTATCCGCAGGCAGGCGCCATTATCTTGCTTTGCGATGAAAAGATAGAAATAACAAGTGGGGGAGGGCAGGTTTCCTCCCTGCATTATTTAATCAAGATTTTAAATGAGCGCGGAAAAAAGAATTTTTCCGAAATAGGAATTTCTTATGACTCTACCTTTGAGAAGGTAGAATTAGAATACGCCAGGACCATAAAGCCTGATGGCACAATTACAGAGGTGGGTAGCCGGCATATAAGGGATGTTTCCAAATACTTAAATTTTCCGCTTTATAGTAATGCGCGAGTGCGTATAATTTCTTTTCCGGAGATTGCTGAAGGAGCGGTTATAGAATATAAAGTAAAAATTTACCGAAATCAATTAATCAACAAAAAAGATTTTGTAATAAATTATTCTCTGCAGTCTTCTGAGCCGATTATTGCGGCAAATTTTAGCATAATTACTTCTAAAGATAAACCCTTAAATATAAAAACTATAAATGAAAAGTATAATAGTTTTGACGCAAATCTTGTTCCCCGGGTAGAAAGAGAAGGGCCGAATTTAGCTTATTATTGGCAGTTTAAAAATTTGCCCCAGATAATCCCTGAGTTGAAAATGCCGCCTGATGTCGAAATAAACCCTGCTTTACTTATTTCTACTTTCAGCAATTGGCAGGATGTTTATAATTGGTGGTGGTCTTTAGCTAAAGATAAGATTAACTCAGATGAGGCAATAAAAGAGAAAGTGAGGCAGTTGGTAGGAGACGAAAGAGATCAGGAAAATAAGCTTAAGATAATATATAATTTCTGCGCTCAAAAGATTCGTTATGTGGCAATTGAATACGGCCAGGCAGGGTATGAACCGCATAAGGCAGAGGATATATTTAGGTATAAATACGGAGATTGTAAGGATCAGGCAGTACTTTTGGTTAGCATGTTAAGGGAGGCCGGGTTTTCTGCATGGCTTGTACTTATCCCTACTAAAGACTGCAATAATCTAAATGAAGATTTTCCGGCAGTATTTTTTAATCATTGTATTGCCGCACTAAGTTTTAGAAATGAAATTGTGTTTCTTGATCCTACGGCTGAAACCTGTTCTTTTGGCGATCTTCCGTCAGCTGACCAGGGCAGAAGGGTATTGATATTTAATGATGACGGATACAAAATATGCCAGACGCCGTTGTATCAGGCTAAACATAATCTGTTAAGGCAGGACCTAAAAATAAAAATAAATAAAGATGAAACTATTGATGCGCGAAAGGATATCTTAAGTCACGGCATATATGATCAAGGCCAGCGCCATTGGCTGCTTTATACCCAGCCGGAGTTAATTCAAGAAGCATTGAATGAAAAAATACAAGAGACCTCTATTGGCGCAAAACTAATGGATTATAAAATTACCAATCTTGATAATTTAAACTTACCTCTGACATTAAATTATTCATTTAAAGGCCCTGAGTATTGGACAGCTGCAGGGAATTTAAGAATTCTGCCGCAGTTATCTTATCTTGATAGCTCTGTTACGGCAAAAGAGAAGAGAAATTTTCCTGTTGATTTTGGTGTTTTAGACGCAAAAGAGATAAATTTAACTCTTGAAATTCCTGAAGGGTTTGTTATAAAGTATCTTCCTGAAAACGCCGTTGAAGATACTCCTTGGTATAGATTCATGTCAGCTTATTCTTATAAGGCAGATAAAATATATTTTAAGCAGAACTTTGAAGAAAAAAAAACAGTAATTGAAAAAGAGGAGTATACTCAATTTAAAAAATCCTTTGAAAGGTTAGCAAAAAAGATTAAGCAAAGGATTGTGCTTGAGGCTAAAAGAAAATGACAGGACAAAAGAGAGAAACTAATCCGGGACATAAATACAGGAAATACATTCGTCTTGCAACGGTTTTTCCTGTCCAGTTCCGCTTAGTCTCTCCCGACGGTGAATTTTATCTCTCAGATTCTATTCAGGGTTTTACTAATAATATAAGCAGCGGTGGTTTATGTCTTTCAGTTAATATTTTAAAACCAGAACTGCTTAAGCTGTTTGAGGCAAAAACTGTAAAATTAGATTTAGAGATAGAGCTGCCGTTTTATAAAGAGCCGCTTTTTGCGCGGGCTTGTGTAGCTTGGATAAAAAATTTATCTGGTAACGGGAACAAATGTCTTATCGGATTAAATTACGAACAAATTAATTGGAAACAAAACAGGAGGTTTATCCTTTATGCCTGGACGAGAAAACTATTTGTGCCTGTAGTTTTTTTGATAATTTGTCTTTTAGCCGCGCTCTTTGCGATTAATTGGTGTATAAACTTAAAATTAGTCAAAGGAAATAAGGCCCTTGTTGAGCGCTTGCTTAAGGTTAAGGAGGAGGCAGGCACCCTTCAGCAGAAAATAAAGGAGATTGGCAGGGAGAAAGAAAATCTGCTGATTGAGATTAAAAATTTAGAGCAGCGCATACAATCTATTAGAAAAGAAAAATTAGAGGCAGAGAAAGAAAACCTGCAAGCAAAAAAAGAAAATCTTCAGATTCAGATCTTAGCAAAAAAAAGCGAGGAGCTAGGCGCTGCAATAAACCAGTTAACAAAAGATAAGGAATTCTTAAAAGAGCAGTTAATTTCTCTTCGCCAGAAGGAAGAAGTTGTTACTAAAGAACTTTCCGGCTTAGACACAAGAAGGATAAATTTAGAAAAAGCAAATTTTGATAAGATGTATCAGTGGCTTAAGGTGCATCAGAATCCTCGCACTGGCCTGGTAATGAGTTTTGAAGGTGATGGTGATATTGCAAACTGGGCTTTTGCCTATGATCAGGCGCTGGCGGTCATTGCTTATACGGAATTTTCTGACTTTCAATGTGCCAGGAAAATACTGGATTTTTTTGATAAGAAAGCTAAAAGGCAGAAAGGGAGATTTTTTAATGCTTATTATGTTATTGATACAGAACCCGCTGAGTATATCGTGCATAGCGGCCCTAATATTTGGTTAGGTATTGCGATTATGCAGTATACTCAGAAAGCCCAGGATCATAAATACCTTGCGCTTGCGCAAAATATTGCTAGAGGCATAATAGAATTGCAAAATCAGGATATTGATGGCGGTATCCCCGGTGGGCCAGGAGTTACTTGGTATTCTACAGAGCATAATCTTGATGCCTACGCCTTTTTTAATATGTTTTATAAAATCACAGGAAGACAGGAGTATCAGAATGTAGCCAATAAGATTCTGAATTGGTTAATTAAATATGCGTATGGCCGCCAGGATATTCCGGTTAAGCGGGGCAAGGGAGATTCTACTATTGCCACTGATACCTATGCCTGGTCAATTGCTAGTATTGGGCCAGAAAAGTTAGAAGAATTAGGGATGTCTCCGGAAAGTATTTTAGATTTTGCCGAAAAGAATTGCAGTGTTGAGGTTTCTTATATCCGGCCAGAAGGCAGGGTTGTTAAGATCAAGGGGTTTGATTTTGCCCCTCAGAGGCACATTGCCAGGGGCGGGGTTGTATCTTCGGAGTGGACAGCCCAGATGGTTATAGCCTTTAAAAAAATGGGCAGTTTTTATGATAAAAAAGGCGAAAAAGATAAGGCAGCCAGCTGTTTTCTTAAGGCTGATGAGTATTTATCAGCTTTAAGCAATATGATTATTCCAAGCCTTTCTCCAACCGGCCAGGGCCAAGGGTGTCTTCCTTATGCCACGCTTGATAATGTAGATACCGGTCATGGCTGGCTTACCCCTAAAGGCAGATCCACTGGTTCAGTGGCAGGGACAGCGTATACCATTTTTGCATATTATAATTATAATCCTTTGGAGTTAGCTGTTGATCGTTAATTATGGGTCATTCGTGTTTAAGGTTAAGGAGTATATATAACTCTTTGATAGATAAAGGTTAAAGGTAAAATCTTCTCAAAAAGCTA
>JASEHM010000159.1 GCA_030018895.1 Candidatus Omnitrophota bacterium | reverse complement strand
TATCTCAAAATACATTTCGCGTCGATAAGTAACGTCTAATTTGGACACGAGTGAGTGTTCTATATTAATTAATGCTGAAAAACCCAGTATTAACTTAATTTCCACGCTTTTTCAATGAAAACTAACTTAGTTCTTAGTTCTAACTTTAAGAGCCTGCTTTAATCGGCTAGCCAGGCTATCATATTCCTGCCATAACTCCTTAGGAAGATCGGATTTAAATTGCTTAAAAAAATTCTTAATGCCGGCTAACTCCTTAAGCCATGCCTCTTCATTTATCTCTAAGAGCTTCTCTAAAGCGCCTTCGGTTAATTTAATGCCTGCTGTATCTATATCCTGAGGCCGAGGAACATAACCTATAGCTGTATTAATTGCCTGCACCTTGTTATTACAACGGTCTAATATCCATTCTAAAACCCTGAGATTCTCTGTAAATCCAGGCCAAAGAAAATTCCCTTTTTCATCAGTCCTAAACCAATTAACGTGAAAGATCTTTGGAGGATTAAGCATTCTCCTGCCTGTTTCCAGCCAATGCTTAAAATACTCTCCCATATTATACCCGCAAAATGGAAACATAGCCATAGGGTCATAGCGCACCTCTCCAACGTTTCCAACCTGCGCTGCAGTACGCTCTGAGGCCACGGTCGCGCCAATAAAGACGCCATGCTGCCAATTAAATGCCTCATATATTAAAGGCGTTAGATGCTGCCTGCGGCCGCCAAATAAAATAGCTGATATTGGCACACCATGATGCTGTTTTAATCTAAAAGAATGAGAAGGACAATTTGTAATAGGCGTAGTAAAACGACTGTTGGGATGGCTTCCTAAGATAGGATTACCACAGCTATCCTTTAACCCCGGTTTCCAGGGCCTGCCCTGCCAATCAATCCCCTGATCAGGAGCCTTCTCATCTGTGCCTTCCCACCAAACCGTATTATCCGGTTTTAAAAGCACATTAGTGTATATGGTATTTTTCTTGATAGTCTCCATCATATTAGGATTAGTTTTAGAGTTTGTGCCTGGGGCAACTCCGAAAAATCCGGTTTCCGGATTAACCGCCCAGAGACTACCGTCGGAATCAACGCGCATCCAGGAAATATCGTCCCCTACTGTCCAAATCCTGTAACCCTTTATTTTAAGGCCCTCAGGCGGAATTAACATTGCTAGATTAGTCTTGCCGCAGGCGCTGGGAAATGCAGCAGCAATATATTCAATACGGCCATTAGGCTCTTCAATCCCCATAATCAACATATGTTCTGCAAGCCAGCCTTCCTTTTTTGCTAAATAACTGGCAATACGCAAAGAAAGGCATTTTTTACCTAAAAGGACGTTTCCACCGTAACCTGACCCCACGCTCCAGATAGTATTATCTTCTGGAAAATGTAAAATCAGGCGTTTGTTTATATCTAAACCTGCTTTTGAATGCAGGCATTTTGTAAAACCGTCTTCTTTTTCTAATTGCCTTAAAACAACCTCCCCAACCCTTGTCATAATCAACATATTTAAAACTACATAACGCGAATCTGTAAGCTCCACCCCTATTTTGCTAAACTCAGAACCCACAGGCCCCATAGAAAAAGGGATCACATACATAGTTCTGCCTTGCATAGCCCCTTTAAAAATCACCCTTGCCTTTTTATAAGCTGCTAGAGGGCTCATCCAATTATTAGTTGGCCCGGCATCGCGTTTTTTCTTTGTACAGATAAAAGTCAGGTGTTCTGTGCGAGCAACATCATCTATGGCAGTGCGATGAAGAAAACAACCAGGCAATTTTTGCTGATTTAACTCAATAATTTCACCCAAGACAGATGCCTCTTTTTCTAAGGCCTGCCTTTGGCTATCTGAGCCGTCTATCCAGCATATATTATCAGGCTGACAAAGCCGCGCCATCTTCTTAACCCAGTCTCTTAGTTTTTTATTGTGCGTAGAAACCATCTCTAACCTCCCAATTTGTTCATCAAATAGTTATGCACGCTATTTGTAGCTATTGCGCCTTCTGCGCAGGCTGTAATTACCTGATACAGGCCTTTCTTACGGCAATCGCCGCTAGCAAAAATACCCTCTTTTGATGAAGCCATGTTTTCATCTGTAATTATAAAACCTGATTCATCAAGATGCAAAAGATTTTTTAAAAATTGCGTATCAGGAACCAGGCCGACAAAAATAAACAATCCGTGGCAAGAGAGAATGCTTTCTGCTATGGTTTCCCTATTCTTAATAACTACTCCCTCAACCCTGTCTGAACCAATAATTTTTTCAATAACACTCTTTAAGACAAAGTTAATTTTTAGATTTTGCCTTGCCTTTTCTTCTAAAATCTTTGAAGCACGTAATTCCTGCCTGCGATGGATAATTGTAACCTTAGCAGCATAACTGCTTAAAAACAACGCCTCCTCAATCGCACGGTCTCCTCCGCCTACTACCACAACATCCTTATTTTTAAATAACGGCCCGTCGCAGGTCGCGCAATAAGAAACACCCCTACCAAGAAAACGCTCTTCCCCTTCCACCCCTAACCTCTTTGACTGCGCACCGGCAGCAATAATAACACTTCTTGTATCAAAAGAGCCTTCAGAAGTTTTAATATTATAAATTTGATCCTTCCCTAAAGAAATCTCCAAAACCTCGCTATATTCTATCTTAACCCCGACATCCTCTGTCTGTTTTTTAAATCTTTCTATTAATTCTGTTGTAGATATGCCTGCAGGAAAACCCGGATAATTCTCAATGGTTGAGGAAAGAATAATCTGGCCGCCTGCGCTCACCCTTTCCAAGATTAAGGTATTTAACCTAAATCTGCCTGCGTAAAGCCCGGCGCTTAAACCTGCTGGCCCTGCCCCAATAATAATCAAATCATACATAATCTCACCCCCACCGAAACTGTTTCCATCCCAATCGGGACAAAGGGTTATTAAGGTTATATCTAATTTCACTCGTGTTCAAATTAGACGTTACTTATAGACGCGAAATGTATTTTAAGATATCAAATTTGTCATACCCGCGAAA
>JASEHM010000158.1:873-3010 GCA_030018895.1 Candidatus Omnitrophota bacterium | reverse complement strand
GGGCTCGCAATGACGATTTGAAAAACCGAATCTCAAAATGCATTTACCGACGATGTATCATATGCTCTAATTTGGACACGTATGAACAGGGATGATTAAGGATAATATTCGCAAGGTAAAGGAGAGGATTGAAAAAACCTGCCTTAAGATTGGCTGCAATCCTTCTTCTATAAATATAGTTGCTATTAGTAAAGGCAGGGCAATTGAAGAGATAAAAGAGGTAATTGAGGCAGGGATAACTAATATCGGCGAAAATAGGGTTCAAGAAGCGAGTATTAAGCACAGCAAATTCTCTGTTCTTTACTCTTCCGCCAAAATCAAAAATTTTGGCAAGACCTCGCCAAAATTCTATATGAAATTTGGCGTAACAGTTCAGCGTTCAGAAGTAAATCAGGGTGTCATTCCTGCCCCCGTTTTCACGGGGGTAAACTCCGCGGGAATCCAGAGAGGGCATGGCAGAATGGATGCCCGTTTTCACGGGCATGACAAAAACGGGAGGCGAGAACTTCCGGAAGCTGAACTGTTACAATTTGGCGGGCTGTTTCCTGTTTTTAAGTGGCATATGGTTGGCCATTTGCAGATAAATAAAGTAAAAAATGCGGTAAGGATTTTTGATTTGATCCAGTCTGTGGACAGCCTGTGTCTGGCGCAGGAGATTGATAAGCAGGCAAAAAAAATAGATAAAATACAGGATATCTTAATTGAAATAAAGACATCTCCTGAAGAAACAAAATTCGGCTTAAACCTTGATAAGGCGCTTGAAGCTATAAAAGAAATAGATAAGCTTAAAAACATAAATCTAAAAGGCTTAATGACTATTGCGCCCATTGTTTGTGAGCCTGACAATTCGCGGCCTTATTTTAGGATGTTAAAAGAACTTTTTGATAGAATCAACAGGCAAAATAGGCTAAACAGGCTAAACATTTTATCCATGGGCATGACTGATGACTATGAAGCAGCTATAGGAGAAGGCAGCAATATGCTTAGGTTAGGCAGGGCAATATTCGAGGGATAGATGAAAGAGGCAATAGGCATAATAGGATTTGGCAATATGGGCTCAGTGATTGCCCAGCGCCTTAAGAAAAAGTACAAGATTGTAGTTTTTGATAAAGATAAAGGAAAAACCAGGCCTCTTATCAGGATAAAGGCTGCTGATAGCCTTTTAGAATTAGTAAGAAATACCAATGTCCTTATACTGGCAGTAAAGCCTCAGGAAATTGATGAGGTGTTAAGCGGGATTAGAGGCTCTCAAGGCGGCAAGCTCGTCATTTCTATAGCTGCGGGTATTCCGATTAGTTATATTGAGAAGAGGTTAGTTAATGCGGCAGTAGTGCGCGTGATGCCGAATTTAGCTATTTGCGTTAGCAAAGGTATGAGTTGTTTATGTAAAGGCAGGCATACTGCTAAATTAGAATTAGATTTTGCGCAAAAGTTATTTGACAATTTGGGGCTAACCTTAAAAATAAAAGAAGGGCTAATGAATGCAGTTACTGCTATTTCCGGAAGCGCTCCAGGGTATCTTTATAAATTACTTCAAAGTAAGAAAAAGATAGAATGGATGGAATACTCTAAAAATGATTTTTTACCTAAACTTTTTTCTGCAGCGCAAAGCCTGGGGTTTACTGTTTCTCAGGCTAAAGTTTTAGCTGAAACTACTGTTTTAGGAAGCCTTGCCTTGCTTAGGCAATCAGGTCTAAGCCCTAAGAAATTATGCCTTAAGGTTGCATCCAAAGGCGGCACCACTGAAGCAGGATTAAATATTTTAGATAAAGGCGGTTCTTTAGAAGAAGCAGCTAAAGCAGCGCTTAAACGCGCAAATGAAATCGAGAAACTGTTTCCAACCCAAAGCGGAAACTGTTTCCAACCCAAAGCGGAAACTGTTTCCAACCCAATCGGGAAACTGGGCAGGGGAAGATAGTTATGAAAAAGGAGAACCCACTGTCCCGATTAGATCGGAAACAGTTTCCCGATTAGATCGGAAACAGTTTCGGGTAAGGGGGGGTAAGATGTCGCGTATTGGTGTTATCGGAGGAAGTGGATTATATAAGCTGGAAGGCCTTGAACATATTAAGGAGATTGCAATAGGTACACCCTTTGGTAAGCCGTCTGATAAGTTCTCTATCGGAAAAATATACGA
>JASEHM010000158.1:0-864 GCA_030018895.1 Candidatus Omnitrophota bacterium | reverse complement strand
ATAGGTACACCCTTTGGTAAGCCGTCTGATAAGTTCTCTATCGGAAAAATATACGATAGAGAGATTGTGTTTTTGCCGCGTCATGGCGTGGGCCATCGGATATCTCCTAGTAAAATTAATTACCGCGCCAATATTTATGCTATGAAAAAATTAGGCGTAGAAAGAATAATTTCAATTACTGCCTGCGGCAGCTTAAAAGATGAGATACGGCCTTTAGATTTTGTGGTGGTTAGCCAGTATGTAGACCGTACCAATCACGCAAGAGAAATAACTTTTTTTGATAAAGGAATAGTGGCGCATATCTCATTTTCGCATCCTGTTTGCCAGGATATGGGTGATTTATTGTATGCGACAGGTTATGAGGTGGGAAAAAGCCTGCGAATAAAAATGCACAAAGGCGGTACCTATATAAATATGGAGGGCCCGGCATTTTCTACGTTGGCTGAGTCAAACCTGTATCGCAGCTGGGGTATGGATATAATCGGCATGACTAATATGCCGGAGGCAAAATTAGCCCGCGAGGCAGAGATCTGTTATTCTACATTAGCATGTGTTACTGACTATGACTGCTGGCATCCTGAATATGAGAAAGTAACCATAGAGATGGTAATTAAAAATTTGCATAAAAATATTGAAAATGCCAAAAAGATACTGTGCGGATTAATACAAAATCTTCCTAAAGAAAGAACCTGCGCCTGTAAAGATGCGCTAAAAAATGCGATTGTTACGGACAGAAAATTAATTCCGGCAAAAGTAAAGAAGGATTTAAACATTATTATTGGGAAATATATTTAATCACTCGTGTCCAGATTAGACGTTACTTATCGACGCGAAATGTATTTTGAGATATCAAATTTGTCATAC
>JASEHM010000157.1 GCA_030018895.1 Candidatus Omnitrophota bacterium | reverse complement strand
AATATCTCTCAAGAAATCAACACTCATCCTCTCATAAAAAAACCAAAGTTTATTTTATGAAGATTAAAACGATTATATTAATCCTGTTTATAGTTTTATTTTCTATAGATGTTTTTGCTGAAACCTCCTTTAAGGCAGAGGTGGATAAAAAAAACATTACCACTGATGAATTCCTTACCTTTAAAATAATCATCACCTCAACTGAGAAGCAGCTGCCTAAGCCGGAAATAGAAGAATTTAAAGGCTTTAACATTGTCTCCTCAGCTAACTCAACAACTATGTCTTTTTTTGATAAAACAGGAAATAAGACCATTTTAGTTTATGCCTTTATTTTAACACCTCTTACTGCAGGGAAATTTATAATTTCTCCAAGCACGCTAAAACTTAAAGATCAGGCCCTTTCTACAGAGGCCATTGAGATAACAGTAACGCAAGGAAAAGCAGGTTCAAAGCCAAAAAAGCCTAAGCCAATTACGCCTCAAAAACCAGAGCACGAAACAGAACCACTTAGCCTCCAATACACGCTTTAACCAGCCTAACAGGCTGACTAATAATGAAAACCCTGCTTAATACTCCCATCCGCTATCTAAAGGGCATCGGCCCTAAAAGAGCTAAAATATTCACTAAATTGGGCATAAACACCGTAGAAGATATTCTCTATTATTTTCCCCGACGCTACGAAGACCGTAGAAAATTCAGCCGTATCTGCGAATTAAAAGAAAACCAGATTCAAACAATAAAAGCGCAGATTCTTTCAAAAGGCGAGCAGCAGTCTTTTTATAGGCAGAATTTTCGTATTGTTAAATTAACCGTGGGGGATAATACAGGAAAAATCAATTGTGTCTGGTTTAATCAGCCCTACCTAAAACAATATTTTAAATTAGGCTCAACCTTAATCTTATACGGCAAGATTGAACGCTATGCTGGTTTACTGCAAATAAACAACCCTGAATTTGAAATTGTCTGCGAAGAAGAAGCAAACAAAGAAGAATCCTTAAACATAGGAAGATTTGTCCCGGTATATACAGTTACTAAAGGCATCACCCAACGGTATTTGCGGGTATTAATAAAATCCGGCTTAGATGAATATCTTCCAAAAGCAGGTGACTGCCTGCCTTATGATATAAGAGCCAGAAATAACCTTCTAAACCTCTCTATGAGCCTTATAAATATACATTTTCCTGAAAATTTAGATTTACAGGCCAAGGCTTACGAAAGGCTTAGCTTCGAAGAATTCTTTTCATTTCAAGCAGCTTTGGCTTTGCGAAAGTTAAAGAAAAAAGAAAAGCTTGGCATCGCCCATCAAATAAACGCAAGCCTTCTGAATAATTTTATTGCCTCGCTTCCCTTTAAATTAACCGCAAGCCAGGAAAAAGTAATAGATGAAATAAAAACAGACATGGTAAAACCTTTGGGCATGCAAAGGCTATTACAAGGAGATGTAGGCTCAGGCAAGACCATAGTTGCAACCATTGCAAGCATGGCTGCTCTTCAAGGGGGGTATCAGGCTGTGTTTATGGCGCCAACGGAAATTTTAGCAAAACAGCATTATGAGAAGATCAGCTCTCAGCTCTCAGTTCTCAGCCCTTCAACTACGCTCAGGGCTGATGATGAGCGTCCCCTAACTACGCTCGAGACTAATCAAACCATCGGCTCTCAACAAAAAATAATAAAAATTGGGCTGCTTACCAGCAGCCTAAAAAATAAAGAAAAAGAAAGGCAGTATCAGGAAATAAAAGAAGGCAGTATTGGCCTTTTAATCGGCACGCATGCCTTATTAGAAGAGGATGTAAAATTTAAAAATCTAGGGTTAGTAATTATTGATGAACAGCATAAATTTGGCGTTGGCCAACGCAGCCTTTTGCCTAAAAAAGGGGTTAATCCGGATGTCTTAATAATGACTGCCACGCCGATTCCCAGGACCTTGGCTATTACTTTATACGGCGATTTAGACCTTTCAATTATAAATGAGCTTCCCGCAGGAAGGCTGCCTATAAAAACCCTGCATTTTAAACAAAAAGACAAGGCAGAGGCTTATAACATTGCAAAGGAACAACTAAAAATAGGCAAACAGGCATATGTTATTTATCCGGTAATTGAGGAATCTTATGTATTAGATATTGCCGGCGCAAAAAAGATGTCGCAGGAATTAAAATCAGGAGAATTTAAGGAATTTGGGCTTGGCCTAATACACGGCAGATTAAAACAAGAGGAACAGGATGAGATTATATTAAAGTTTAAAAATAAAGAACTGGATATTTTAGTTTCTACCACTATATTAGAGGTAGGCATTGATATACCAGGCGTAACTTGTATGATTATTGAAAATGCAGAGCGCTTTGGCTTAAGCCAGCTGCATCAATTGCGCGGCCGTATCGGACGGGGAAAAGATGAGTCTTTTTGTGTATTAATTTCTGATGACCTAACCCCTGAGGCAGAGGCAAGAACCAAGGCAATGCTTAAATACAGCGACGGATTTCGTATTGCCGAAGAAGACCTTAAAATAAGGGGGCCGGGTGAATTCTTCGGCAGCAGGCAGTCAGGCCTTTGGGAATTAAAAATAGGCAACCCCTTAACACAGATGCATCTTTTAAAACGCGCAAGAGAAGAGGCAATAAAATTAGTTTCTCTTGATCCGCATTTAACAGCACGCCAGAATATATTATTAAAACAAAGGTTAATACAAAGATTTCCTGGATACGAAAGCCTAATAAGCGCAGGCTAAAGAGATTGCTAAAAAAATCCATGACAATATTTCAGGCACTCTCATAAAATTTGCTTGCAAAATCTTATTAAAATAGTAGAATAGTTTTTGCTTTTGGCCCATAGTGGGTTCACTCACCATAAGGCCTTCAGCAAATAAAAGATATTGGGCCCATAGCTCAGTCCCGCAAAAAGATAGCGGGACTCCTCGCTCCGCCAAGAAAAGAAACAGAGCTCGTCGTTGGTTAGAGGTGTTCGCTATGGGCACAATTAGTAAACTGATCTGGGCCCATAGCTCAGTCCCGCAAAAAGATAGCGGGACTCCTCGCTCCGCCAAGA
>JASEHM010000156.1 GCA_030018895.1 Candidatus Omnitrophota bacterium | reverse complement strand
TGACGAAAAACACGAATTGCGACACAGTCTGCTTGCGGCCTCGCTTGGAATGACACAACGCTCATTAACATAGCTATAACACATATTATACGGAGTTGCCACTATGCAAGTCGGCATAGGTTTTAGTGAAAACAAGGATTACGTTGAGGCGGCAAAAGAGGCTGTTAGCCGCGCAAAGGCGCATATGGCTGCTGAAGAGGAAATTAATTTAGCCATTGTCTTTAGCACCGTAGAATTTAGTCACACCTTATTGTTTAAAACTATTATTAAGTTTTTAGGAGAGGAAGTGACTATAATCGGCTCAAGTAGCCAGACAGTTATAGCCAACCAACTATTTCTTAAATATGGCCTTGTCATTATGCTTCTTAGTTTCCCGGAAAAAATTTATTTTAAGACAGCCCTTCTTAGAGGAATAAGCGCAAAATCAGCAAAGGGCATAGGTGAAGAATTAGCAGAAAAATTAATAACTGATTTTAAGAACATCAACAGAAAGCTATGCATTACTTTTTGCGCTGGGTTAATTCAGAATACTTCGGATTTGATAGATGGCATGGAGAATAAATTTGGAAAAGGTTTTCCTCTTATGGGCGCTTCTCTGGCAGATAATCTGTCCTTTCAGAAAACATACCTTTATTTTGGCCGGGAGGTTTATACTGACTCTGCCTGCGGTATTCTTTGGGGGGGCAATTTAAATTTTGGCTTAGGTTTAAAACATGGCTGGAAACCTTTGGGGAAATCGCGCTTTGTAACCAGTTCTTTTCGTAACACTGTGAATGAAATAGATCATGCGCCGGCAGCCCGGGTTTATGAAGAATGTTTTGCCAAGGAAATTCCCGGATTAATAAAAGACCTAAAATATATATCCAGGTTTTATCCTGTCGGGATGTACTTAGAGAAAGAAAAAGAATACCTTCTAAGAAGTATTATTTCCATTAGAAATAATGGCTCTCTTGTTTTCCAGGGAGATATCCCTGAAGGCAGCCGGATAAGATTTATGATTGGGACAAAGGAGTCTATTCTTTTAGCCGTAGAACAGGCTAGCCGCCAGGCAAAGCAGGAAATGCTTGGCCGAAAGGTTAACTTTGTGCTGGTGTTTGATTCTATTTCAAGACAGATGCTTTTAGGGAAACAAATCTATAAAGAATTAGAAATTATTCAGGGGCAGTTTGGTAAAGATACCCCTGTGATTGGTTTATGCACATATGCAGAACTTGCTCCCTTAAGGTCAGGTGATTATTTAGGAAAGGTGCATTCTCATAATCAGACAATAACTATTCTGGCTATAGGAGAACAATCAGAGGTGAAGGGATTAGACCTTTGGAGTAAAAAATCGTAAAAATCGTACATCGTACTTAGTACATTGTACAAAAGAAAAACGAAGTACGATGTACACAAATAGTAGCCAGAACAATATCATGAGTATAAATATGCCAGATAATCCGTTTATAATTAATCTCTTAGGCGCTATTGGGGCGGTTGTAATAACTATTTTAAGCGCAATAGTCTTTTTAGAGATAGAGAGGATAAGACAGCTGCGCTTTGAGGTAAAAGGTTTGAATAAATCGCTGGAAGAGATGGATGAACAGGCCAGGCTTATTATTCGTACGGATATGGAATTAAATAAAACACAGGAGGAGCTGGATAAAAAAATTACAGGTCTTTATGCTCTGCAAAAATTAGTTCGCGCAATAAGTATGACGTTAGAGGAGCCGCAGATATTTAAAAAAATTAATACCGCTTGTCTGAAAGATATTGGCTTTGAAAAGGCAATAGGTTTCTTATATAATGAAAAGGAAATTAAGTTTATCTCTTATTTAAACATAGGCTATACAGTAGATGAAGTTAACGCAATAACACCTTTTGTGGAATCAAATAAAGACTTCTATATAAATTTGATAAAAACCAAAGAAACCTTTTCTTCGCTTTCTGACATAAAAGAATTTAGTACAAAAGAAATGATAAACCGCCTTTTTAAAGTAAGTGCCTTTATCATCTCTCCGTTCCTGCCTCAGGAGGGAAATAAGGGATTTTTATTTGTAGGAACGGAAGAAAAAGACGTTTTAATTAATCAAGGGGACGAAGAATTAATAGTCATTTTGGCTAGTCAGTTAAGCCGGTCTTTGGAGAATGCCCGGTTATTTGAAAAGACATGGGGTGCCCAGCAGGAATTAGAAAAAAAGGTTTTGGAGAGGACCCAGGAATTGGCCCAAACCATTGAGGAGGTAAAAAAGATAAGCAGGCGCAAAACCGATTTTGTCTCCAGCGTTTCCCATGAATTAAGGACGCCCCTTACTTCAATAAAAGGATATGCCGCGATACTGCTTGCCGGAAAATTAGGAGAGGTTCCTCTTGCAGTGTGGGAACGATTAGAAAAGATCAACCGGCATAGTGATGAGCTTGTGCATATGGTAAATGATATGCTTGATATATCGCGTATTGAATCCGGCAGAGAAATAATGAAATTCGAAACGCAGGATTTAAAGATTTTAGTTGAGAAAGTCGCAGATCTTTTATTAGTGCAGTTAAAGGATAAACAGATAGAATTAAATGTAGATATTTCTGATAATACAAAGGAGGTTTTTGTAGATGTCAATCAAATAGAGCGAGTGTTCATCAATATTGTTGGCAATGCCATAAAATTTACTCCTTCCGGAGGAAAGATTTTTATTTTCGCGTTTAAGCTTAACAGGCAGATACAGGTGGATATTACTGATACGGGTTCAGGTATACCAGAGGAGGCGCTTGAGGCAATATTTGAAGAGTTTTATCGTGTAGATAATCCGATAAATCAGCAGGTAAAAGGCACGGGATTAGGCCTGGCTTTGGTAAAGCACATTGTAGAGGCACACTCCGGAAAAATTTGGGCAAAAAGCAAAGTCGGATTTGGCTCGACCTTTAGCTTTACCTTGCCTGGTTATGAAGAAAGAGAAGGGGTAATATTAAATGGTAACATGACAAAATTCAAATGACAAAATGAGTAACAGTTCAGCTTCTGGAAGTTCTCGCTTCCCGTTTTTGTCATGCCCGTAAAAACGGGCATCCATTCTGTCATACCCTCTCTG
>JASEHM010000155.1 GCA_030018895.1 Candidatus Omnitrophota bacterium | reverse complement strand
TTGGCTAAAGGAAGCCAAACCACTGCCTTCTGGCTTGCAGGGCTCGCAATGACAAAGCATGAATTATAAACACCTCTCAATCAATTAATATGTACTAGATAAGTAAAAACCGATTTACCACAAATTAGAACTTTGTCAAGAGGCCATAAGTGAGACGCTGGAAAATTACATTTAAGGCCAAAAATAGATAACCCAAAAAGTCAAAATTTTTTAGGCCTTCTGGGCTATCCACTTAGAATATTTTGATGTCTTATTCTTTAGCTATAGCAAAGGTAATTAATGCCGCCAAAAGCAAAAATAGGCCAATACAACCCTTAACTACCCCTACAAGGCTGCTCCACCAAACAATAATTGCGCTGATGCCTAGAATCAAAAACACAAAACCCAAAAGAAATTTAAAAACAGTAGCAATAAATTTCCCTGCTTCTGCTTTTTTCTCTTCCTGTTTTTCTTCCTGCTTTACCTCCTGTTTTACTTCTTCTGCTGCCATTTAACCCTCCTTTTTTTCTTGACTCTTCCACCTGCGATGAATCCAGCCCCATTCAGCCGGATATTTACGGATGTAAGACTCAATTATATTGGTTAATTTTTGTATATTTATAAAAACAGTTTCCTCTGAATTAACAGCCTCTTCTAATTGCAGGGCTGGCTCAAAAATAATTTTATGTGTATCATCTTCCTGTCTGATTATAAAACAAGGCAGGAGTAATGCCTTTGTTCTCTGCGCTAAGATTACCGGGCCTGTAGCAGTTGCCGCCTTCTGCCCAAAAAAATCTACAAATATCCCGCCTGTCCCAAAATTTTGATCCAGAAGGATAAAAACAATTCCATTGTTCCGTAAAACTTCTATTATACTGCTAACGCAAGTATTACGCGGTTGGGCATATATTGTTTTTATCTTAAATCTGTCGCGCTTTGCAAAAAAGAACTTCTCTACCCGTTCATCCCGCATCCGGCGCATAATACCTGAGACAGAATAACCCGCCAAAGCAAGTCTTGCTATTAATAAAGGAAAATTGCCAAAATGGGCGCTTACTAAAATCACACCCTTGCCTCTAGATAAGGCATTATCAAGATTCTTACCTCCTTCTATCTCTATGCGCTTCTTTAACAGATTCGGCCTCTCTGTAAGGAAAAGAAGCTCTATTGCTGACTTGGCCATAAAGGTAAAGCAGGCCTTGGCAATTTTTTCTTTTTCTTGAGGTAATTTATCCTGGCCAAAGGCAATATTTAAATTCTCTAAAGCAATTCTTCTAAGTTTAACGACAAACCAATAACCCAAGAATCCTATTCCCTTGGCAAACCCATAAAGGCAATGAGCCGGAATAACTCTTACTATCAAAGAACATATAATTAATACTACCCAACCAAAAAAACGGCTGATGGACTTTCGTATTTTTTTCGCATCCATGTTTAATCAGAGCTAAATTATAACAAAAACCTGCAAAGAATCAAGCAGTTTCTAACTTAATGTCTTCTACTTAAGATCAATTTTACGAAACCCTAAGGCCTCAGAAGGCAGAAATTCCTGCTCTGCCTTTCCTAAGTAAGGCTTTAGAGAAAACAAAATAAAATCCGGCTCCCCTAAAATCTTAAGCGGCAATTTTAAAACTAACGCATCAGGGCTGAATTCCAAAGAAACACCATTGCCTTCTGGCTTCATCAGCGTTTTTTTATCAAAAATTTTAAATTTATCGTATTTAGTAATTATACGAATTTTAGGCATCTGGGCAAATGGTTTTTTGTAACTATAGCCAAAAACATAAGTCTGAGTTATAAACCTTTCTTTCAATTTCTTTGGCTTCTTGATTCGGATTAAAAAAGAATCGTCTGTAACAACATAATCAGAAATTAGAGCCTCAGGGCTTTCTGGGGCTGGGTGCCTACTCAATTCAATAGGGGCAAAATCTGAAAATAATTCATCCTTGCGGCAAAAGGCAAGCAGATAAAAGGCGCTTGAAGCAGTTTGGCTCTTATAACAAAGGACAGCCTGGTGTTTTTTCTCTATTTGCTCAGGAGTCAACTCAAACTTCATCCAGTTAATCTGGTTGTTTAAGAATTTTTTAGGAGGACCTAAATTTAGTTCTGGATGATAATGCCGCGGCATAGGCCAACCCACGCAATGAATGAGATACGGATATACCTTAGGTTTAGGAATCTCCCCCTCTAGGTCTGCCAAGGCAATCTGCAAAAACAGATAAAATGATTTATGGTCAACATTCCCATCAGCCGGGTGACTAACAAAAATCTTATTCGGTTTATAACTTAAAATAACACTCTTTAAATCACTCAATATGCTTTCTCCTGTATAAGGCGCAGAAAAGGATAAATTCTCTTTGTATGGCACTTGAGATATCCTGGTCAACCAACTCTTAAACGGCTTTTTAGTCTGCCAAAAATTCTTAAAAATCGTAAATGTCCCAAAATCAGGATAGCCTAAGAATATAAGATTTTTTTCATCTACCCCTAACAATTTCATTGCCTTTATTGCCTCTTTTCTGCGTACCTCTCCCAAATAAACAAATTCATTTCGTCTTAAGGGGATCCTTTTTTTGTAAACAATAAAAGCAAGCTGATTATGGTCGCCATTTGTCAAATAGCACACCTTGACCTTTGCGCCTTGCGCTATCGCCTCATGGATTATACCTGCGCAGCCAATAGCCTCGTCATCAGGATGAGGCGCAAGGATAAGGATACAGTCATCTTTTTGGATTGAGTCAATAGGCCTGATTACTTGAATATCCGATACAGAAGGCGCATCAGCTAAGAGCGGCGAAAAGATACAGAAAAATAATAAAAAAGAAAGAAGGATTTTTTTTCGCATAACAAAAATTCATCCTTGACACAAAGTGTCAAGGACTCAAGGTCCTTCCTTATGAAGTTTTAGTGGTTAGGAAAGTACTTTACTTTCCTATACCATAAAATAATGTATAAATAGTTAACACTAAAAAAGTTGAGATTAACTTGATTTCAACAAATTCATTTTAACACGCGAGCGCCTAAACTGCAATTATTAATTATTAGTTGACAAATATCGGGTCATTCGTAAATAACTTGATAGTATTTGTGTAACCCTTTGATAATCATAGAG
>JASEHM010000154.1 GCA_030018895.1 Candidatus Omnitrophota bacterium | reverse complement strand
CCCGCTTAAAGATTGCGGGAATGACACTCTATCAGCTAATTTGGACAGCAATGAAGGTACATATACCTAAAAAATGATGCTTGAGATAGAGGCGTTAACCTGCGCATACGATTCAGGATTTATCCTTCAGGATATTAATTTTAAGGTAGAAAATAAAGAGTTCATCTGTATAATCGGGCCTAATGGCTCAGGAAAGACCACGCTTCTTAGGGCAATGAGCGGCCTGCTTAAACCGGTTAAGGGCAGGGTTCTTTTTGAAAGCAGGGATATTGGAAAAATAGGATTTAAGGAATTAGCCAGGAATATAGCAGTAGTTTCTCAAGGGCTTGAAATTGCCTTTATGAGAGTTGAGGAGTTTGTTCTCATGGGAAGGATCCCTCATTTTAAGAAGCTTCAATTATTAGAAACAAAAACAGATTTAGAAATTGCCCAAAGAAGCATGGATTTAACTGATACCCTAAGGTTTAGGAATCGGCTAATGAGCCAGATAAGCGCCGGAGAAAGACAACTTGTGTTTATTGCCCGGGCTTTAACTCAAGAGCCAAAGCTGCTTTTATTGGATGAGCCTACTACGCATCTGGATATAACCCATCAGGTAGGCGTTTTAAATCTTATTAAAAGACTAAATAGAGAATTGGCTATCACAGTAATTATGGTTTTGCATGACCTTAATTTGGCCAGTGAATATTGCCGGCGTCTGATTTTGCTTAAAGATGGAAAAATTTTTAGAGAGGGGGCGAGAGAAGATGTGATAAATTATAAAACGATTGAGGAAGTTTATAAAATTGCAGCAGTTGTCCAAAAAAATCCCGTTTCCGGGAAGCCTTATGTATTGTTAGTGGCCACTGAATAATTAACCCATTCGGCGCACCTTCCCGCCATAGGCGGGGGGATTTGCTCAGGGTTAATGCAATGTATCAAGTTAACAAAAGGTTTTAGCGTTAACTAATTAATGTTTTAGAGAATAGGAAGACCACTTAGGTGGAGGAAGCCCTGGTGAGATTCCAGACACTGTCGCGCAACGGTAAAGTCCGATCGATCACCTATTGCAGGTAAGTACTTTCGCAGAAAGGGAAAAAATGAAAAGGATATGTGTTTTAGTTAGTATTTTTTGTTCGTTTGTTTTGCCGCAGTTAAGTTTAGCTCAAAGCTTAGATTTAGAAAAAATCGTAGTTACCCCTAGCCGTATAGAAGAAGAGGCTGAAGATATTAGCCGTAAAGTAGATATTATTACTGCGTATGATATAAAATCATCAGGGGCTAAGGATGTCTCAGAGGTTTTAGGTAATTTAGCTTCGGTTAATATTAGCAATTACGGCGGTTTAGGCGCTACAAAAAGTATCCGAATGAGAGGTTCATCTGCGGCACAGGTTTTAGTAATGATAGACGGCAGGCCTATAAATAATCCTCGTGACGGCCAGGCAGAATTAAGCGACATTCCTTTAGAGAATATTGAAAGAATAGAGGTTGTACGCGGCCCATGTTCAAGCTTGTATGGCTCAGGCGCAATGGGAGGGGCAGTTAATATAATAACCAAGAGTCCTTCATCAGAAAAACAAGAAACTGAATTTACCACAAGCTTTGGCTCTTTCCGGACATATATTGAACGCCTTTCGCATGGCGGCCGTATATCAAATCTTGGCTATACAGTTAATGCCGGGTATCAATCTTCTGAAGGGTTCAGGGATAATTCAGAATACAACGCCAAAGATTTTAGTTCTAAAATTGAATATAACCTTAATAACACAAATAAATTAGGTTTTAATGCCGGTTTTCAACGAAGTAAATTGGGGACTCCCGGCGGCCTTACCTCTTTTGATGCTGATGATAAACAAAGGATATTAAAAAATTTCTTGGATATAAACTGGAATTTTAAGCCTGATGAAACCTTTGGGTTGCTTGCAAGAGGGTATCATAATTACGATAGGCTTGAATTTATGGAGAATACTGCCGGCTCTTCATGGGATACAGCGCTTAGTAAAGATATCCATACGACAAAGGTAATGGGGTATGAGTTTCAAGCAAATAAACAGTTATGCGAAGCATATCAGTTAATCGCAGGATTTAATTATTCCGGAAATCTTAATGATAGTACATCTTCAGCAAAGCATGAATATACCATGCGGGCAGTATATTTAGAGAACAGATTAGATCTATTTAATTGCATGGAGGTAAATTTTGGCGCCAGGGTTGATGATTATTCAAATTTTGGCACAGAGCTTAACCCCAGCTTAAGTATTTTATATAAAATTAATGAAGATTTGAAGCTGCATAGCTCAATAAGCCGTTCATTTCGTGCCCCTACTTTTAATGACCTTTACTGGCCTAATAACGGTTGGTCCGCAGGAAACCCTAATCTTACTCCGGAAAAGGGTATAACCGGGGAAGCAGGTATTGATTTTAAACTAAACAAATATATGACTTGCGCAATATCGTATTACAGGAGTAGTTATAATCAGCTCATAAATTGGGTTGAAACCTCCCCATGGTTTTGGGAGCCAAAAAATATAAGTTCAGCTATCATAGATGGTTTAGAAATAGAAAATAAACTTTATCTAGTTAAAAATCTTGATTTAGAATTAGGCTATGCGTTTATGCGCGCCAAGGATGATAAAAATGATACGTATCTTGTTTATCAGCCGAAACATAGAGCCAATTCTACCCTAAGATGGAGGCTGCCTAAAGGGTTTACTTTTGAAATGAGGGGTCAATTCACTAATCGCAGTTTTTTAAATTCAAATAACACAAATTATGTAAAAAGGTTTTTTGTTCTGGATTTTAATGTATCCAAAAAAATTAATAGCTGTGCCGATTACTTTTTAACTGTAAATAACCTGTTAGACAAAAAATATCAGGTTATGAATGACTATCCTATGCCTGGCCTGTCTGTTACCAGCGGCTTGAGGCTTGATTTTTGAAGATAAGGGGATAGTTGCCATTGGGGACGGAATTAGGGACAGCGCCCTATTTTAATTGACACTCTGCAGTACTCCTTATTTTCTGCAGTATTATTCGGCGAGATTCTGCTGCACGCGCTATCAGTAAGCAGACCTGATAGTACACTGTGACACAAATTATTGACATTCTGTCATTCCCGCGAAAGCGGGAAT
>JASEHM010000153.1 GCA_030018895.1 Candidatus Omnitrophota bacterium | reverse complement strand
ATCTCAAAATACATTTCGCGTCGATAAGTAACGTCTAATTTGGACACGAGTGATAAAAACCTGTCGTTCATCATCCGTACACCATACTTCGTTTTTCTTTTATACGATGTACGAAGTACAATATGCGAACGACGATCTATATCCTTTAGGTTTTACAATTATTAATAATTACTTTCTCCATCCTCATTAACCGCGAGCCCTTAACTAATACTATGTCATCCGGGTTAGGGATTAACTCTTTAAATAAGATACCCCGCGCCTCATTAGAAGTTTCGCAGGTAAATACATTCTTACCGTTTAAACCTGTTTTTTGCGCACTCAAAGCAGCAATCTTTGAAAGCCTTCCTACTGCTATAAAAGCATCGGATGTCTTAGCTATATGCTTACCTGCCTGTTCATGAAATAACCTTTCATCTTTGCCCAGCTCTAACATATCACCCATAATCACTATCTTTCTTCCTTTTGTTTTAATCTCGCCTAAGGCCTCCAAAGCACAAGACAAAGAAGCAGGATTTGAATTATATGTATCGTCAATAAACCTTAGCCTCTTTGATTCAACAAAATTAAGCCTGGCAGGAGGAAAAGAAAAACGCATAAGTCTTGAGGCAATATCTTTATACGCCATGCCCAATATCCTTGCTGCAGCTATTGCAGCCAACGCATTATAAGCGTTAAAATAACCTAAGGTATCTAAGGTAAACTTATATTTTTGCACTAAGAATTCTATTCTCCCCTTCTGAAATTTTATATTTGAACCTGAAAAATCACAGTGATTTTTAAATCCAAACCCAAAAGCAGCCATTGATTTAGAGGGCATGGCTAACTCTTTTTTTAATAAATTATCATCTGCGTTCAGAAGCGCAATAGCTGGTTTTTTAAGAAATTTTAAAAGTGTGCGCTTTTCCGTAAAGACGCCTTTTAAATCTCTTAAGAATTCAAAATGCGAAGGCCCGATATTAGTAATTACGCCTATATTAGCAAGGCAAATTCCCGACAAATACTCTATTTCTCCGGGATGGTTTGTGCCTGCCTCAAGCACCACACAATCATAAGAACTGTCAAGATTAAGTAAAGTTAGAGGCAGCCCAATCTGATTATTTTTTGTTCCCATATTTTTAAGGACCTTAAACTTTCCTGATAATATCCAAGCAATCATATCTTTTGTCGTAGTCTTTCCATTACTTCCGGTAATGGCAATAACAGGGATATCAAACTGCCTGCGCCAAAATCTAGCAATATCTCCCAATGCCCTTGTTGTATCCTCTGCTTCAAGAAAAGCTATACCCTTTTTTTCTCTTAAACAGCTGCTAACTAAAGAAGCCCTGCGGGCCTGGCATATAATAAACCTTGAGCCCTTTTTTATTGCCTCAAGAATAAAATCATGGCCGTCAAAATTATCTCCCTTTATTGCGATAAATGCCTCTTTCGGCTTAATCGTCCTTGAATCAATAGAAATACCACTGAGAGAAATATCCTGCATAGGGCCTATTAATTTACCTGCGGTAACTCGTATTAATTCATTGATTTTAAACATAAAACTCCTGCTGCTTACTACAATTGGTTTTTTTTGATATCGAAGAAACATCCCCTTATTGCCTGGCGATCATCAAAATGGATTGTTTTATCTTTTAGCACCTGATAATTTTCATGGCCCTTTCCGGCAACCAGCACAATATCGCCTGGTTTTGCCATAAAAAGAGATTTTCTAATTGCCTCCAGGCGGTCAGGGATAATACAGTAATTATTTTTATTTATACCTTTTTTAATATCCTCAATTATCTGTAAAGGTGCCTCTAAGCGCGGATTATCCGTCGTGATAATCGCAAAATCCGCTAATTCCGATACTACGCTGCCCATTAGCGGCCTTTTAATTTTATCGCGGCCACCGCCGCAGCCAAAAACAACAATAATCCTTCTCTTACATACCTGCCTTAATGTTTGGATGACATTCGCTAACGCATCCTCTGTATGAGCATAATCAACAAAAACAGAAAACCTTTTGAATAAATCTATTCTTTCAAGCCTTCCCGGCACAAAAGAAATTCCTCTAATGGCATTTTTTATATCTGATAAATCTATTCCCTCTTTTATCCCCCAAGAGGCAACTGCCAATATATTATAAATATTATACAGGCCTATGAGCCGGCTTCTAACTTTTATATTTCCTTTTAGATATTTTATCAGAAATTCGCTGTAAGAAGAATTAAATTTTATATCCTCTGCCCTAACCTCTGCGCTGTTTTTTATTCCATAAGTAATTATTCGCGCGGGGGTGAGTTTTTTAAGAAACCTTGCGTGCTTATCATCATTGTTGATAACTACAAATGACTCCGGGCTCATATTTTTAAATAGTTTGGCCTTGGCAAGAAAATAATTTTTCAGTGTTTTGTGATAATCCAAATGATCCTGTGTTAAGTTTGTAAAAATTGCGGAATGAAAATCTATTTGCTCTGTCCTGCCTTGGTCTAATGCATGGGAGGAGGCCTCTATAGCCGCGTAATCAATGTTCTTTTCTGCCATCTCAGCAAGCAGAAACTGAAGCTCTATAGGGCCGGGCGTGGTATTCTTAGAGATTATAATCTTACCCTTAAAACGATAGTTGATTGTGCCTATAACCCCGGCTGAGAGGCCTGCCTTAAAAAGCAAGGCCTCAATAAGATAAGCTACAGTAGTCTTACCGTTTGTCCCGGTAATGCCGATTACTTTAACCTTTGAAGAAGGATTGCCAAAAAAAACAGCAGCTAACTTTGCCAATGCCTTACGGCTATTTTTTACTGTAATAAAAAAGACTCCTCTTAAATTATTAACCCTCTGATCCTTGCCTTGGAGAATAATCGCCTTAGCGCCTTTAGCTTTTGCTTCATCAATAAAACTGTTTCCGTCTTGGCAGCTGCCTTTTATTGCCACAAAAACAAAACCTTTTTTAACCTCTTTAGAATTACAACTTATACCTTTAATTTCAAAATTTTCTGATTTAAGGCAATTGTTCGTTATGCCAAGGCATCTAAGTAAGTCTTTAAAATTCATTTGAATTCGGTTGTTAATCATTTAAGAGCCATTTTCGGGTCATTCGTAAATAACTTGATAGTATTTGCATAAGTCTTTGATAATAAAGGGG
>JASEHM010000152.1 GCA_030018895.1 Candidatus Omnitrophota bacterium | reverse complement strand
GTCAAGCCGGACAATGACAACTATTATTCAAGGTTCAAGTTAATTACGAAAGAACCAAATTTTTCATCTAAGGCATTAATGGGACCGGTGATATCAAAATGCAGTACCTTCTTTTCGCTAGTGGCAAATAACTCTATTCCCAAATCGTCATAGTATTTATCCCTTACAAAAGTATCTGTCTCGACTTCGTCTTCGTCAATCACCTCCCAATCCTTGCCCCTTGTTCCGAACTTATTTGTAATATATTGGATTTCCTGTCCAAACACAGTACGGTTAAACACACTCAATGCACAACTTCTCGTGCGGCACTGCGAATAGTCGCATATATTATCGATAGCTATTGCCTGTTCAAAGCTTAAGCCATTGGTAGTGTCATTTATAAAATCAATGAATCCCTTATCCTTTGGATCAGCAGCATAAACAACAAGTTCCAGTGCTAAAAATAAAACGAAGAATAATGCTGTTCTTAATAATTTCACTTCCATCGCCAAAATCCCCGATAAGCTAATTTTGTTAATACTACGTGAGGTTAAATTATATAAGCTCAAAAATAAGCAATGCCGCAATTACTACAATAAATGTCAAGGCCATCAAAAAGATTATATCGGCCGTTTTCTCAAGTTTAAATCTGCGCGTCCTATTCTTTGTCCGGATAGCCATATATGAAACAAAACAAGTGATAAGGAAAAAGGCGGCGTCAATTGTGATAAGCTCATCTACGAGAGTCTGTACTTTTTTAATAGCATAAAAAATATTGAATAGCCCTAATACAGTAAAACACACTCCAACCATAGTAGCTGAGACGCCGAAAATCTGAAAGGAAATTCGTTCTTCTCTTTGCTCTAGGGAATCATTCTCTGTCACTTCTCCTCCTTTAGATGTTACTTCATCAGCATTGGGAATAAACAGAATAAATAGTGTCGTTTCTGCGGAATAAATAGTGTCGTTTCTGCGTAACTGCTTTTATTGCAAAGAGTTATGAGTTAATTATTTTCCTTGACCTACCCCTGGGTTTAGGTTTGCAAAGAGATAGCTTCTCTCTAAGTCTATTAATGAATTTATCTGGAAATTAAAATTATCAATAATTATTTCTTAACTGCTTGTTGCTCAAGAGGTTATGCAGAAACGACACTGATTTCTGATTTACTATAGAGATCATTTATAAAAAGGCAAAAGGATTAAGGCCAGCCAGACAATCCCTGTGGTTGTGACTCCCACAGTAAGCCCTATCCAAAACCACTTAAAAAAAGTTATCCGGATATTTTTTTCTTTTTCTAAAATTCCGAGAGCCACTATATTAGCGGTTGAGCCAACTAAGGTTATATTACCTCCCAGACAGCCGCCAAAAAGTAATGCCCACCACAATGGCGTTAGATTTAAATTTAAGCCTTGAAAACTCTGAATAACAGGAATAAATGCCGCCACCAAAACTACATTATCCAAGATGCTTGAACCGATTGCTGATATCCATAAAACTACCCCAATTAAAAACGAAGGGCTGTTACCTGCCAAATGTGCTATTTTTTTGGCTAAGACATCAGTCGCGCCGGTATATTGTAAGGCGCCTGCCTGGGCAAAAAGCAGCAGAAAAAATAACAATGTCCACCATTCCACATCCTTTTCAATATATTCGCGCGCTCTTTGCCATTTCCAAATCATCACACATCCGCTAAAAATAAGAGGCACGATAAACAAAATAGTATTTGGCTCTAAATTCAAAAATAACTCTATGCGATGATGCAAAGAGATAAAAAACAGGGTTACTCCAAAAATAATTAGCGCTATCTTTAAAGATTTTTCCGGAGGCACAGAAATAAGCCTGATTAAAATTTCATTGGCTCCAAATTCCTTTATTTTATTGTCTAATTCATTAAGTTGTTTTCTATACCAGAATTTTACAATTATAATCATGACCAAAAGAACTATGAGCATCAGAGGAAAGGCCTTGAGTATAAAATCTTCAAAGGTTAAGCCGGATTTTGCCGCAATAAGTATCCCTATTGGGTTTCCTATAACTGTGCCGCTTGAGCCTATATTTGCCGCAAAAATCGAAATTATCAAAAATGGCGTTGAATCAGTCTCAAAATAATCGCAGATTTCAATGATTGCCGCAACCAAAAAAATAATGGCAGTAACCTCGTCAATCATACAAGTTAACAAAGCAGAAAGAATAGAAACAGAAATAAGGAATTTATTAGCTGAGAGATTCTTTATCCGCAGGAGCAAACTTACAATCCAGGCAAAAACCCCTGTCTCTTTTAAGAGCCCGACCAAAACCATCATTCCTACAAGAAAAAGAATGACCTCTAAGGATGAAAACCTTATTAAATTCTCTATATTAATGGCTCTGGTTAATAAAAGCATGGATGCGCCCAGAAACGCAAAACTCAAACGAAAATCCCAGAAAAAAAGCGTCCCTAATACTGAGGCAAAGAATATAGATATGGCTGTTGCTTGATGAAGGCTTAGGCCAATACCCATGCTTAAAAAACCTAAAATCGTAGAAATCGCGATAAGTATAATAAATTTTTTAATCATTTTTTAGCCTCTCTCTCACCTTCTGCTTCTTTTATCAAGGCTTTTAATATATCGCAACGGCTGATAATACCTAAAACCTTGCCGGTTTCATCTACCACAGGTATACGCCTGGCCTTCTGAAGCAGCATGTCCTTAGCTGCTTCAGATAAAGAAAAATCTTCTTTAGCAGTAATCACCTCCCGGCGCATAAGCTGACTGACCTTTAATTTAGCCAACTCTGTAAATTTTCTTTTTGTTGATTTAAGATCGCTGTCATAAATAAACTTTCCTATCTTTTCAAGATAGCTTGGCAATATATACGATAAAACATTTTTTTCTGTAAACATCCCGACTAACTTTTTCTGGCTGTCAATTACAGGCAAACCGCTCATCCGCATTTCAAAAAGAAGCTTTAGCGCCCCTAAGGCATTATCATCAGGTTTTAGGCTCTTTACATCTGTTATCATAATCTCTTTTATTTTCATTCTACTCCCTCCTTTTATTGCGTCATTTTTAGATGCATGCCCCTGTTTTCATAAGGACATGCTTTCGCAGGCATGACATCAATAGTAACAGTTCAGCTTCTGAAAGTTCTCGCCTCCCGTTTTTGTCATGCCCGTGAAAACGGGCATCCATTCTGT
>JASEHM010000151.1 GCA_030018895.1 Candidatus Omnitrophota bacterium | reverse complement strand
CCATACGGTGCAGGGCTCGCAATGACGGTGTTTTTGTCATTATGACACAGTCTGAATGACGACGAAATGCTTCCAAGAGCCGAACTGTTACAAATAATCTCACCTTTAATTTAATGCTCTGGAAAATTGAAATAAAAGACTTGCCCGGAATTTTTGACGCTGTTGGAGAGGGTATTAAAAAGGACATCCTTGATTTGGGAATAACTGCAATTAAAGATGTTTCTTTTGCGCAGGTGTATACCATTGAAGGCAATCTTTCCGAAGAGGATGCTCGCAGGATTTGCGATGAACTTCTTACTGATTCAATCTCCCAGAAGTATATCATAACGGCCAATAGCCAAAGGCTAACGACTAACAGCCAAAACGCAGTTGAAGTTGCTTACAATCCCGGGGTAATGGAACCGGTTGAAGAGTCAGTTTTAAAAGGTATTCGGGATTTAGGAATTGTTGGGGTAACTTCAGTTAGGGCCGCCAAGAAATATCTGATTAAAGGCAGGCTTACCAAGAATCAGCTCAAGACTATTTCTGAGAAACTCCTCTATAATAAATTAATTCAACATATTGTTCAGCCTCAAGCCTCCAGCCTCAAGCCTCCAGCGTCAAGGGAAATTAACTATCAATTTAATTTAATCAAAGTAGATTTATTAGGCGCTTCTGACAAGGAGTTGATGCGGTTAAGTAAGGCTGGCCAGCTTTTTCTGAATCTTGGGGAGATGAAAAGTATCAAGAATTATTTTAAAAGGCTTAATCGTAATCCAACTGATTGCGAGCTGGAGACGATTGCCCAGACCTGGTCTGAGCATTGCTGGCATAAGACATTTCGGGGAAAGATAGAATATTCTGAGAAGATTTTCGTCACAGAGCGTGGCGGAAAAAATCAAAAGGCCCCTGTTGGTCGGCAGGCAGGAAAAGTTAAAAATAAACTTATAAATAATCTCCTTAAGTCTACCATTATGAAGGTGACGAATGATTTGAAAAAGCCCTGGTGCGTTTCAGTGTTTCATGATAACTCAGGGGTCATTAAATTTGACGATAAGTATAATATCTGTTTTAAGGTTGAGACGCATAATCATCCCTCAGCCTTAGAGCCGTTTGGCGGCGCAAATACAGGTATTGGAGGAGTAATCCGCGATCCATTAGGCACTGGCTTAGGCGCAAGGCCGATTTTTAACACTGATGTATTTTGCTTTGGCCCGCCGGATTATCCTTTTAGCAGATTGCCTGCGGGGATGCTTCATCCTAAGCGGATAATGAAAGGCGTGGTTAGCGGAGTAGCTGATTACGGAAATAAGATAGGGATTCCTACGGTAAACGGCGCTGTGCTTTTTCATGAGCGTTTTGCAGGCAATCCTTTAGTTTATTGCGGCACAGCCGGGATTATGCCTAAAGAAAAATCTTTTAAACGAATAAAGGCTAATACCCTTATTCTGGTTGTAGGCGGTTCAACTGGCAGGGATGGAATACATGGCGCCACATTTTCGTCAGGAGAATTAACTGAAGAATCAGAGACAATTTCTAGCTCTGCAGTGCAGATTGGCAATCCTATCCAGGAAAAGAAGATGGTGGATACTATATTAGAGGCGGCTGATAGAAATTTATACGACGCGATTACTGACTGCGGGGCAGGAGGCTTATCCAGCGCAGTAGGCGAGATGGCGCAAGGCCTGGGCGCAAGGGTTTATTTAGATAAAGTTCCCTTAAAATACAGCGGCCTTTCTTATACAGAAATATGGATTTCTGAGTCCCAGGAGAGGATGGTTCTGGCTGTCCCTAAGGAGAAAATAGATGAACTAATAAAGGTTTTTGAAAACGAGAATGTGAAAGCAGCAGTGATTGGCGAATTTACAGATACAAATAGGCTTGAGCTTTATTATAAAGATAACCTTGTTTGTGATTTAGATTTGGAATTTTTACATAATGGCTTGCCAGATATTCCTAAAAAAGCAGTTTTTGTCCAGCCTAAACATCGAGAACCCGGCCTTAAGTGCAATAAAGATTTAACAGAGCCCTTATTGCAGCTCCTTTCACATTATAACATTTGTTCTAAGGAATGGATAATTAGGCAATATGACCATGAGGTGCAAGGCGGCTCAATTTTAAAACCCTTGGTAGGCATTGAAAATGACGGCCCATCTGATGCCAGCGTCATCAGGCCAATTTTAGATTCAAAGAAAGGGGTTATAATATCAAATGGAATTAATTTTAGATATGGTTTTATTGATCCTTATTGGATGGCTGCTTCTTGTATTGATGAGGCGCTGCGCCAGATTATTAGCGTAGGCGGTTCATTAAAAGAGACAGCGATTTTAGATAATTTTTGCTGGGGAAATCCGGATAAACCGGATAGGCTGGGAGGTTTAGTCAGGGCTGCGTATGGTTGTTATGATACTGCAAAAGGATTTGAAATTCCTTTTATCTCAGGCAAGGATAGTTTGAATAATGAGTTTGCTGTTTACGGTAAATCTATTGCTATTCCCGGAACATTGTTAATCTCGGCAATTTCAGTAATGGAGGACGCTACAAAAACCATATCTATGTATGCTAAGGAGCCGGGTGATTTGATTTATGTAGTTGGCCAGACATATGATGAATTAGGCGGTTCGCATTATTTTGATTTATTCGGTTTTATCGGCAATAATTGCCCTAAGGTAAATACGCAAAGAGCAAAGAGGATTTTTTATGCCTTATCAGCGGCTGGAAAAGCGGGCATGATTAAGGCAATGCATGATTGCTCTGAAGGCGGCATTGCAGTGGCTGCAGCAGAGATGGCTTTTAGCGGCGGGCTTGGTATGGAATTGTTTCTTGGCGAAGTTCCATATAAAACGAAGTGCGAAGTACGAAGTGCGAAGTACGAGAGAAACGACTTCATTTTATTCTCTGAGTCAAATTCAAGATTTATCGTGGAAGTAGATAGGAAAAATCAAAAGGCATTTGAGCAGGCTTTAAAGGGTGTTCCTTTTGGCCTGATTGGCTGTGTAAATAATAAAAAAGAATTTAGGGTTTATGGGTTGGATAAGGTTTGTATAGAGGTTGATATCAGCGCGCTAAAACAAGCCTGGCAAAAACCATTGAGGTGGTGAAAACAAACTCTGTTTTTCTGTAATAGTTCAGCGTTCAGAAGTAAATCAGGGTGTCATTCCCGCCCCCGTTTTCACGGGG
>JASEHM010000150.1 GCA_030018895.1 Candidatus Omnitrophota bacterium | reverse complement strand
TCGGGTAATGACAAACTATCAAGAATTTATGTTACAATGCACTAGTAGCTAATTTTGGACAGCAATGGTTAAATATAAATGAAAAAAACAGAAAAAATAAGATATGAAATAGATCCTCATAATAGATTAATTTGCGAAAAAATAAAAGAAGGCTGTATTAACAGGTTTAGAACCGTTCTTGACGGAACTTTTGAAATAGGCAAAAATAACTATATTATCTACCACGTAAAAAAATCGCAAGGCCTTGATATTTCGCAGCAACTTAAACTTAGAGGGAACTGGTCAATAGATAATGAGCATAATCTTGTGTTTACTTTGGATAAATGGGGTAATCAGATTGCAGGTAATAAGTTTACTGTCCAGAGCGAACTTATAACTGCAAAAGATAACAGCGTATCCTTTGCATTAACCCAAAAGGATACACAAGGATGCAGCCATGCTTATATTTTAAGGCTCTCTGGCCGATGGCAGGCTGATGAATATAATTGTTTAACTTTTAATATAGAAAAAGAAAGGGGCATAACCAATAAAATAACCTTAACCGGCGCCTGGGATGTAAATAAATCTAATGAGCTTGTATATACTTATGAAAAATCTGCCTGTGGTGAGCGCAGTCGAACCACAGTCAAAAAAAAGGAGAAGATAACTAAAGCTATTACCTTTAAAGGCTATTGGGACATATCGGAAAAATACAGGGTTACTTATGTCTTGAATAAAGAAATAAGATCAGAATTTGATTTTAAGGTAAGCGTAGGAAAGCCTATTGGCAGAGGGTTGGAGTATGAGGTAGGCGCAGGCGTAGCCTTGAGCAAAAAAACAATTACATTATTTGGTAAATGGGAAATAAATCCAAAAATAGGCTTGCTATTTGAGATGCCTTCTGTAAAAGGAAAGGTTAATCGGATTGTGTTTGGGGGATGGTTTAAAATAGATAAAAACCTTATTTTGGAGGCGAGATTGGAAAGCAGAACTAGAGAGGATTTAGGTATAGATGTTAAATTATCAAGAAAAATCTTTGAAAATCAGGGAGAGGCCTTTATTCAGGCACTAAAATCGCAAAAAGAGGTCTTTATATCCGCAGGAATTGGATTTAGGTGGTAAAAAAAGCAAAAAACTTTTCAAAAATTACCAAAAACTTAAAACTTAAAAAAATTGTAATGTGTCACTTATTAGGGATACATGTCATTCCCGCGAAAGCGGGAATCTAAGCGTCCGTTGGTGACTGGATGCCCGCTAGAGTTTATCCCCGCGAAAGCGGGGACGGGCATGACATCATTTCCCCCATTTAGACGCGCATTAAAAAAAACTTGACATTTGCCTATTTATATGCTATTCTTTAATTAATCTTTAGAAAAGTGTTTTCTTTTCGGTGTCTTGATTATTGGAGGTAGTCAGGACAATTTAAGAAATAAATTTCTGCGAAACTCAAAGCTAAAAAGCTTTGAAAGAAGCAGAAAAACCGGATTGACACAAAAAATGGTCAGTCCGGTTTTCTATTTAGTAGAGAAGTAAAGAGATAATAAAGAAGATGGTTAATAAGTTAATAATATCGATTAATAAATATGCCTAGTCATCCCGAGCGAGCGAAGCGAGTCGAGGGATCTAAAAATTTATGTTGGTTAATAATGGTTGCTTTTAAAAATAACTATTATTAACCAGAATTTCATAACCCACTGTCCCGATTGGAATGGAAACAGTGTCTCGATTGGAATGGAAACAGTTTCGGGCTTTTTGTTATTGTCCGGCTTGACCGGACAATTCAGAAATCCAGAATTACAGGAGATAATAAAATGCATACCAAAAGTAAATTCAAGAGGATTACCTATTCAGTTATTTGCTTTATTTTAGCTTTCCAGCAAATCACCTTTGCGCAGATGGCAGAATTAAATATTGCCGGGCACTTAGCTGGTATGCGTAAAGGTATGGTTATAGATAAATTCCGTCCTTTGCATTTAAGGTATTTCTCCTATGATTTAAACAAGGATAACTTTAAGTTCATGTTTGATAAGGGAGATGTCCAGCAATTAGAGGATGGTAAATTTAAGGAGCAAAGCAATGACCTGCTAAAATACTTCCTCATTGGCATAAGCCTTCCAGATTCTAAGTTTTGGGTTAATCTTAGGCCTGAGTCAGAAGACCAGATTATTGAGCCGGAATTAGCCCAGACTGACTTAGGCAAGGTGCTCTTAGAAGCAGACCTGCAATTAAAGAAAGACACTGCTAAATATACCTCTCCAGAAACCCCTGAAGGCAGGCAATACTGGGATAAACTGTATAAAAAGGCAGGAGAGCTCTTTGGCCAGGAAAACGCAAAGATATCAACTTTAACCCGTCCCTGGATAGTGCCTGGTGAGATTATTGTCAGAGAGACCTCAGAATCCGTCTTTATTTATAAATCTACCTTAAAGGTAATGTTAGAGGATGATTATATCAAAGAGTCTAAATCTCCCTTAGCTGCTGTTTATTCTTTTAATGACCCTAAAGAAAAAGCCTTGAATGAATACTCTTCTCAGCTGATCAGAGAACTCATTATCCCTAAATTAACCAAAGAAGTAAATACCTCTAAGAGATATGCTGGCCTCAGGCAGGTGTTTTATTCTTTGATTCTCTCCCGCTGGTTTAAGGCGCGATTCGGTAATTCAGTTAGCCAGTTAACCGGTTCACCGGCTCACCGGCTCACAGGCACACCGGCTAACCAGCTAACCGGCGTACCGACTAACTCTCATATTAAGCTAATCAACTCTAAAAACCTCACCAATCTTACTTCCCAAACTTCTTGGTCTAAGACTACTTACTTTAAAGAATACCAGAAATCCTTTAGCAAGGGCGAATATAACCTCACAGAACCGGTTTATACGCCTACAGGCCAGGTGATCAGGAATTATTTTAGCGGGGGGATACAAGCGGGTTCGGCGATTAGGCTTATTGGTGTTGCTGGCTTGAGGAAAACCGTTTTAAGTAATCTAAATCTGATAGGAATAAAGAAAGACGACGCAGGGGTTCGTGCTGGCTTGGCGCTAGAGAAAGGCGACGCAAATGAGCAAATAACCAATTTGCCAATAAAATTAAATTTCGATCAAATTATGATGAAAAAATTCTGGAAAATAATAGAAAGCTGGAGAAGCGATGAAAATTGGGATCTTCTATTAGATTCGAATTCGTTGC
>JASEHM010000014.1:9246-9974 GCA_030018895.1 Candidatus Omnitrophota bacterium | reverse complement strand
ATATCTCAAAATACATTTCGCGTCGATAAGTAACGTCTAATTTTGACACGAGTGATTGTTAATGCTTTTTTAAAAAATCCTCTAAATACACGGGTAAATCTATTTTTAACTGAATATGTTTTTGAGTAATAGGATGCCAAAAATCTAGTGCCTGCGCATGCAGACAGAGCCGGTTTGCCCTTAGTTTAAAATCCCGGCGAAAGATAAATTTATCCTCGCCTACCACAGGATGCCCGATTTCCTTTAGGTGTATCCTAATCTGATTCCTGCGGCCGGTTTGAGGCATTATTTTAAGAACCGCAAAATCATTATGCGCCTGGATAACTTCATATCTAGTAACGGCATTTTCTCTAGCAATAGGATTTTTTATCATACCTGCGCTTTTTGACAACTTACCATGCGCAAAAGCAATATAGGTTTTTTTTATTTTTTGCTCTTTAAATAAACCCATCATCTTTTTCTGCGCAGACTTGCCTTTAGCATAAATGATTAAGCCTGATGTCTCCTTATCTAAACGATGACAAGGATACAAATGATAAAATAAACCCTTTTTTTTAAAATCCTCATTGAGAATATTAGTCAAGACAGCTGATTCTTTTTTTAAAGCAGGAATAGTGAGCAGCCCGGCAGGTTTATTAACTATCAACAACCAATTATCCTCATATACTATTGGAATCATTGCTGTCCAAATTAGCTGATAGAGTGTCATTCCCGCAATCTTTAAGCGG
>JASEHM010000014.1:0-9237 GCA_030018895.1 Candidatus Omnitrophota bacterium | reverse complement strand
ACTGTCCAAATTAGCTACTAGAGTGTCATTCCCGCAATCTTTAAGCGGGAATCCACAACGAGAAAAAATCTGGATACCCGCTTTCGCGGGTATGACAAATTTGATATCTCAAAATACATTTCGCGTCGATAAGTAACGTCTAATTTTGACACGAGTGAGAAATATCAATAATTATGACACCGTCTGCTTGCGGCCTCGCTCGGAATGACATACAGAGAGACTGCTTCGCCACTCACTTCGTTCGCTCCTCGCAATGACAAAAAACACGAATTGCGATACAGTCTGAATGACGAAATACTTCCAAACGCTAAACTGCTACTATTACGCTATTTCAAGCATCCTATCTATGGCGCCTTTAGCAAGCCTACGGATATCATCAGGAACCTTTACCTCTTCTTTTAGCTCCTCTAATGCCCAAAGAATCTTTTCCTGTGTAGCGCGTTTCATATTAGGGCAAACTGCCCTTTCTGATGCAGAATAAAATTCCTTTGTAGGATTATCCTGTTTAAGCCGATAGATAAGGCCGACCTCTGTTCCTATAATAAATTCCTTTGCTTCAACTTCTTTAGCATACTGGCACATCTTGCTCGTAGAAAGGACTACATCGGCTAAGGCCACAACTGAAGAAAGGCACTCAGGATGCACAATAACCTTGGCAAAGGGATGAAACTTTTTCTCTCTTTTGATATCTTCTGGCAGAATTTTAACATGGGTAGAACAATAACCATTCCATGTAATAAGCTTCCTCCCTGTTTGTTTAGACACATAATCTGCCAGGTATTTATCCGGCACAAAAATAATCTCCTCTTTTTCTTTTAAGGCATTAATTACTGCTATGGCATTGGTTGAGGTACAGCAATAATCTAATTCGGCCTTAACCTCTGCAGAGGTATTCACATAACCAACCACTGCAGCTTGAGGATGCTCTTCCTTTAATTTCCTTATGTCTTGGGAAGTAATCATATTAGCCATAGGACAGCCCGCCTTAATATCCGGAACAATAACCTTTTTATCCGGAGAAAGGATAGACGCTGTTTCAGCCATAAAGTGTACGCCGCAAAAAATAATTACCTTAGCATTAGTCTTTGCGGCAATTCTGCTTAACTCCAAAGAATCACCGCAAAAATCAGCTACCTCCTGAACCTCAGGAAGCTGATAATTATGTACCAAAATAATAGCGTCGCGTTTCTTTTTAAGCTCTGCTATTCTCTTCCCCAAATCATCCTTAAACATTTTCTTTAGCATTGTCTTTTACGGATTCAATAATCCCTCCGCCTAAAACCGTATCTTTATTATAAAATACCGCGGACTGGCCCGGGGTTATCGCAAATTGAGGTTTTTTAAAACAAATCCTTGCCCTATCTTTATAAAGCAGAAGCTGCGCCTCTGCCTCTTTATGATTATACCTTATTCTTATCTTTAAGGCAATCTTCTTTCCTGGAACGCCTGCGATAAAATGCGGCTCTTTTATTAGAAATTCGCTTTTAAAAGCATCTTCTTTCTCGCCGATAATTATCTTATTTTTTATAGCGTCTATTTTTGTTATATATGCTGGATGGCCTAGGGCTATCCCTAAACCCTCCCGCTGGCCAATAGTATAAAAAGCAACCCCTTGATGTTGGCCTAAGACATTCCCCTGTTTATCAACAATCTGGCCTGGTTTCATATTCGCGGCAATTCGCTTTAGAAGAAATCCGCGATAATCCGAATTAGGCAAAAAACATATCTCCTGACTACCTGGCTTTTCTGCCACAGAAAGTTTAAGCTTTCTGGCAATGCCCCTGACTTCCTCTTTCGTATAACATCCAAGCGGGAAAAGAATGTGTTTAAGCTGATATTGATTAAGCCGGTACAAAAAATACGACTGGTCTTTAGTTTTGTCTTTTCCTTTTTTTAGAGTAAAATCTCCTGATTTGAGCCTTAAACGCCGCTTCTGACAAATCTTTGCGTAATGGCCTGTGGCTAAAAATTTGGCATCTAAAGAAAGCGCCTTTTTTAACAAAATACCAAATTTAAGATATTGGTTGCATCGGACGCATGGATTTGGGGTCCTGGCTATAAGGTACTCTTGGCAAAAGTCCTCTATTACATACTTTTCTAAATCCTTCTGCATATTCAATACATAATGCCTTATTCCTAATTTATGCGCAACCCTGCGGCTATCTTCTATCCCCTGCAGGCCACAGCAAGCAGGTTTTTTCCGAGATGAATCGCTAATGGAAAAACACATAGTAAGCCCGATAACTTCATAACCCTGCTCTTTAAGTAAAGCAGCTGCTACTGAAGAATCTACCCCGCCGCTCATTGCCACTGCCACCCGTTTCTTTTTCATTATGTGTTGAATAAATTATAAAGGTTCTTTCGTAATTATTGACTCTTGTATAACCAATGGAACGCAGATTCTCGCAAATCCAACGCAGATTTACGCAGATAAAAGATTTTATCTGCGACCATCTGCGTGCAATCCGCACGTATCTGCGTTCAAGAGTAATTTTAGATTGAATTGTTCCATTAGTACTGCAAAGCTCAATAAGGTTCTCTTTTGTCATTGTCCGGCTTGACCGGACAATCCAGGAGCCTGCTTCCATGGATTCCCGCTTTCGCGGGAATGACAGGAGCTTGTCTCCATGTCATCACGCTAGGGTTTACCCCCGTGAAAATGGGGACGAGAATGACAGGAACTTGAATAGAAAAGACGAAGAATAATATTGGTAAACGATGTTTTTCTATTTCCTCTTTATTCGCAAGCAGTTACAGCTATTTCTTTACACTTATTACGAAAAAATCATTATAAATACTTATCTATAGCACTAAAATTATAATAACCCAGAACTTTAACACGCGCTTTAGACTTACTTACTAACCAATCATGAAGATTCTTCATAAAAGAGATGTGGTTTCTTCTTAATTTCCATGTATACACTGAAGCATACTGATTTTTATAGCCAGAGCGCTTCATTGTATGATAAGCGAGAAAGCCTTCTGCTTTTTTTGCGTAAGAAGCCCACATCAAACTATCCTTACGATAAGAAATAGCCTCTTTAGGTTTAATCTCAAATAAAACAGCATGAATAAACATGGATTTCCTTTCTATAAATCCCACAGAACTCTGTTCTCTGACAAGAAAATTGCCTTCCCGCCTTTGGCGGGATCCGCCATAGGTGTGATCGGCAATAACTTTAGGCAATTTTCGCAGTGGTTAGGAAAGTACTTTATACTTTCCTATACCGCGGAATAAAGATTTTATTACTACTCTGACCCTATCCAATATATCAAACAGTTCCTTTTTCTTTATGCAAAGAGGAAGAAATAAATAAATTATATCTCCTAACGGCCTTAATACAATATTTTTCTTTAAACCCTGCTTATAAACCTCATAGCCGAGCCGCCTAGAAGAAGCAATCCTCTCTTTAGTAACTTTATCCTCTACCAGCTCTAAGGCGCCAATTAAGCCAATATACCTTAAGTCCCCTACGAAATCAAGCTGTCTAAACTCTTCTAGCCGGCTGTGAAATAAAGGAATAATTTCCTTTATTTTTTCCAAGGTTTTTTCTTTTTTAAATACCTTTAGGCTTTCTAAAGCAGCTGCGCAGGCAATTGGATTCGCAGTATAAGTATGGCCATGATAAAAAGTTTTGCCCTCTTCATAATCAGCGCAAAATGCATCATATATCTTATCCGTAGTCAGAGTAAGGCCCAGTGGAAGATAACCTGCAGTAAGGCCTTTAGAAAGACAAAGAAAATCCGGCTTGATATCAACAAATTCGCTGGCAAACATCTTACCTGTCCTGCCAAAACCTGTGGCTACTTCATCAATAATTAAATGCACATCAAACTTTTTTGCTAATTCTCCTGCTTTAAGCAAGTACTCTTTAGGATACACAATCATGCCGCCAGCTGCTAAAATCATTGGCTCTAAAATAATTCCGGCTATCTGCAAAGATTTCTTCTCCAGTAATTGCTCAAGCGCTTTAATACAGTCAATAGAACAACTGCTGCGCATTTTTTGCCGTGGGCAACGATAACAATATGGAGAACAAATCTTAAAAGACTCAAACATAAGCTCAGAAAAAACCTTATTGAATAAGCCTATGCCGCTTACGCTCATTGCACCGATAGTATCACCATGATAGCCCATATCTAAAGAAATAAATTTTCTTTTCTCTTTATAGCCGATATTCTGCCAATACTGAAAAGACATCTTTAACGCTGCCTCAACAGAGGTAGAGCCGTTATCAGAAAAAAATACCTTACTTAAGTTATGCGGAGCAAGAGAAATTATTTCTTGCGCTAAACAAATTGCTGGTTTATGAGTAAAACCGGCAAATAAGATGTGCTCAATAAGAGCTAATTGTTTTTTAATCCCTGCGTTTATCTGAGAATGATTATGACCGTGAACATTACACCACCAGCTTGAGATGGTATCGTAATAAAAATTGCCTTTTGTATCAAAAAGTTTTATACCTTTTGCCTTCTCAATTAAAATCGGCGGCGCCTTAAGGCAGTCTTTCATTTGCGTATAAGGATGCCAGATATATTTTAAGTCTTTCTTAACCCAATTATTCATTAATTTATAAGCTCCTACCAATAAGACCGCTTTTTAATTCCCCGCACAATATTTTTCCCTATGGGAATAAACTTTTTATATAGTTTTTCTGCTTTTCTTTCCCAAGGCAATATCCCAAAGATATTTTCCCCTGACAAAACCTTTATAATTTTAGGGTTATCCTCTAAGATAAGCCTGTTTTCCTTTTTGACATTAGAAAATACTAGCCCTAAGATCTTTAATTTTCTAGACCTTAATGCCTCAATAGTTAACAAGGTATGATTGATTGCGCCTAATCTGTTTTGAACAACAATTAAAACTGGTAAATTTAATTTTTTGGCTATATCTATTATCAGGCTTTTTTTATTGATCGGAACCAAAACGCCTCCTGTGCCCTCTACAATAACAAAATCAACCCGTTCGACGCACCCCCCCGCCATAGGCAGGGGGGTTTGCTCAGGGTTGATACTGAAAGCGGCGCAATCTTTCCCCGCCCTAAAGGGCGGGGTTTGAGCGCCGTCGAATGTATCAAATTCTTGCGCTAGAAGTTTATAACTCTTTATAATCCTGGCAGGGGAAATCCTTTTTTTCTCTTTCTGGCTCGCTAAATGCGGTGAAGCAGCAAACTTAAATGCATAAAGCAGCCTCATCCTTCTTAGGGAAGAGACCTCTGGAGAAAATGAAATACCTGTTTCAATCCATTTTTGCCTGATACAGCTAGATCCGGACTCACGCAAATATCTTGCCAAGAGCTTTGTAACAACTGTTTTGCCTACACCTGTATCTGTTCCAGTAACAAATATACCCTTGGTCATTTTTTAGCCCAAAAAAAGAAAACTTGATAACTCGCAACAATCTCTTTAAATCTTTCTAAATACACTTTCTCTATTTCCTTTAATAAAGGCCGGCTAAGATATGTTTTTTTCTTAAGGCCTCCTCCTGTTGCCCCTGTCCATTTTATTTTATCCAATAAATCTTTAAACCTGGGAAAACTTTCTTTAAACTTTATCTCCTTAGACTTAACTGCCTTAAAATTCTTAAGCAGAATTTTTTTTATTTTTTCTTTAGGGAGAAATCCGTCTGCTGCAATAGAATTATCCTCCAAAACAGATTTTAGGCTTAAATTCAATTCTCTGAATGTCTTAGGCCCAAAACTAGAAAAAAAAAGTTCACCGTCTTTTTTCAACATTAATTTATACCTTAGTAATGCCTCATCATAAGCCCTAAACCACTGAAAACAGGCATTAGAGGTAATCAAATCAAACCTGGCGCAAAAAGGCAGATTTTCTGCGTCTCCTGTAATAAATTCAATATCCTTGCCCTGTAATTTTTCTTGAGCCATTTCAATCATTTTAGCAGATATGTCTATTGCCTTAATTTCGGCTCCTTTGAATTTATTTCGCAAAAGAAGGGTATAACTACCTGTACCGCAGCCAATCTCTAAGATGCTCTTAAAATTATCTTTTTTCATTAAGCCAATTAGCTTAGTTGCGGCCATGAACTGTACATCAGCATACCTATCATAAAAATAGGCTGCTTTAGAAAAATTTCGTGACAGTTTAGCTTTTGGAAGCATTTCACGTCATTGCGACTGCGAGCCATGCACCATACGGTGCATGGCAAAGCAAGAAGCAATCTCGTTTTTGAGATTGCTTCGCCCTAAAAGGCCTGAAAATGGTATGTGGCCGCTATTAGATAAGGCGATAAATTTAGCTTCTGGCAGGCCAGTTTTTATTTCTATAGCCTCTTTAAAAGGCGCTATCAAATCATCCCTGCCATGAATAATTGTTAATCCTCTAAACCGCCTTAATAATTCCGGTTTAAATTCAACACTAGAAAGATACTTAAGGCCGCAAAGCAGTTTTGGCAATTCCATTGTCTTAAGATAATCCGTTAGAAGTTCTTTTTTAAACCAGCTCCTGCCTTTTTTATCTTTTTTAGAAAAACAGTTTAGATAAAATTTATAAAGCCAGGCTTTTTTATTTTTCTTAAGATTAAAAGCAATATCTCTTAAATCTTTTGAATCGTATCTTTTCCTTATGCTTATCAAAATTAATTTATCTACCCTCCCGGGGTTATTCCTAAAGAATTCAACTCCTAGAAATCCTCCTAATGAAACGCCTAATATAGAAATTTTATTTATACCCCTCTCCTTCAGCTCTCTCAATAATCTTTCTTTGAAATCTATTGGATTAAACCTAACAGACAGCAGATAGTTATAATCTAAATCCAGGCCAGAAAAAATCCTGTAATCAGTTGCCCACCCTGGGATTAAAACCATTGTTTCTTTGAACCCTTTTGAGATATATTTAAACCTTGATGTTTGTAAGCTCATTAATAAGCAAGGATAGAATTTCTTTTTCGTGATTAACTGTTAAGGAAAATCTTAATCGCGCCTCACCCTGAGGGACTGTTGGCGGCCTTATTGCTAAGGCCCAGAATCCCTTCTCTTGAAGGATTTGCGCAAATTTTACTGTTTTTGCATTATCTCCAATAACTACAGGGACTATCTGCGAAGAGCCATGGAGCCTAAAACCTTTTTTTTCTAATTTCTTTCGAAAAAAACAGGCTAAATCCAAAAGTTTTTTTCTGCGCCAGGGTTCTTGTTGAATTAATTGTATAGACATTAAATTTCCGGCTATAACTGCCGCAGGCAAAGCTGTTGAATATATAAAACTGCGGCAGGAGTTTATCAGATAATCTGCTATTTTTCTAGAGCAGGCCAGATATGCGCCAAAACTACCTAAGGCCTTACTAAATGTACCCATAATTAGATCTACTTTTTCGCTAACTCCTTTTTCTCTAACCATGCCGCTGCCATCTGACCCAAATATACCTGTGGCATGCGCCTCATCCACCATAAACCTAAAATCATATTTTTCCTTTAATTTCACAATGTCCTTTAGAGGCGATTCATCTCCATCCATGCTAAATATTGATTCAGTAATCACTAATGCTTCTCTAAATTTTCTTCTTTCTCTTTTTAAAAGCAGCTCCAAATGCCCTATGTCATTGTGTTGAAAACGAAAAAACCGCGCCCCGGATAAAAGTATGCCATCAACAATACTTGCGTGATTCAGCCGGTCAGAAAAAATACATCCTGCCTTTGAGCATAAAGCGCTGATTATGCCTACATTTGCCTGATAACCCGAGTTAAAAACTAAGCCTGCTTCTTTGTGCTTAAACTTAGCCACCCTCTCCTCTAAGAAATGATGTAATTCTAAATCTCCGCTTAAAAGACGCGAAGCGCAGGCCCCTGTGCCAAACTCATTAATTGCTTTTTTGCCTGCTTTTATAAGTTTAGGATGGCTTGATAAACCAAGATAATCATTAGAGGAAAAATCAATATACTCTTTAGAATTGATGCGTATTCTGGCGCCTTTACGCCAGGAAACAGGATTTAGGCTTCTTAAACAACCAGCTTTTTTCCTTTTAGCTAAAAACTCATCTATTCCTGCCATAGCTTCTTTACCTCATCAACCAATTGCCGATCCTCTCCAATGCTCCTTCCCTTTACTGTCAGATAACCTCCGATAAGCATACCATTTGCCCCTGCTAAAAAAGCAAGGCTTGAAAAATCCCTTAAAGCAGACTCTCTCCCAGCGGCTATTTTAATAGTTTTATCTTTTAAGATAATCCTAAACAAGGCGATTGTTCTTATAATTTCTTTGCAAGAGATAATTTTCTTATCTTCTAAAGGTGTGCCTTTTATCGGCACTAATATATTAATTGGCACTGAATCTACATCTAATTCTCTTAGAATAAAGGCCATTTCTATTCTGTCATTTAAGGCCTCTCCCATCCCGATAATCCCGCCGCTACAAACCTCAAGCCCTGCGCCTTTAGCCGTTTTGATTGTCTCTATCTTTGACTCAAAAGTATGCGCATGAACAATCTTTGGAAAATAAGCTGGCGAACTCTCAATATTATGATGATAACGGCTTAGCCCTGCCTTCTTTAACAATAAAAATCCGTCCTTATTCATTCTTCCCAAAGAAGCACACACCTTAAGGCCCAACCTTTGAATTATTTCAGCAATAGTATCAGCAATGATATTTAGTTCTCTGGCTTTAAGAGAATCTCCGCTTGCAACAATACCAAATCTCTCTGCACCAAGAACCTGCGCTTCTTGAGCAGCTCTAAATATCTGCCTCTTGCCTGCTAATCGATATACTGGTATATTTGTTTGATAACGGCTAGACTGCGCGCAGAACTTACAATCCTGGCTGCATAAACCTGACTTTGCGTTCATTATACTGCACAGGTGTATATTTGAGCCAACAGAATCCTTGCGCACCTTATTGGCAATAGAAACCAATTCTAAAAGGCCTAACTTTAAAAAAGGCTTAATTCCGACTCTATCCATATTGCTTTATTTACTAAATAAGAATTGCTAAAACGCAAATGAACGCTTTAACGCGAATAAACGCAAATTTAATACGAATGAACGCAAATTCGGATATTCGCGTTCATTCGTATTAAATTCGCGTTCATTCGCGTTCTTTATTCGCGTTAAGTATCATACCTTTATTTAATTGACAGGATACCATATCAATCCCATTATATTTTAGGCTTAGCTCTATCATTGTAAACCATTTTATTATATTTAGTTTACAATATCAACAGGTTTTTATACAAAAAAACAGGAATCGCTTCCTGCCTAATCTATATTTCATTGTTTGTATCTTATT
>JASEHM010000149.1 GCA_030018895.1 Candidatus Omnitrophota bacterium | reverse complement strand
GCAATTCGTGTTTTTCGTCATTGCGAGGAGCGAACGAAGTGAGCGGCGAAGCAATGACAAAGCATGGATTATGCGCACCTCCTTAATTATTTTCTTCAATCACAATAACTTTAACACCGGAAAATTTCTTTGCTAGTGTATCCCCTTTTGCCTTGCCTAGGGCAAATATTGAAGTGGCTAAGGCATCTGCAGTTAAGCAATCCGGAGCAATCACGCTTACCGAGGCCAGGCCGGAAGATGAAGGCTCGCCGGTTTTAGGATTAAAAATATGACTGTACCTTTTTTTGTTTTTTAAGAAAAACTGCTCGTAGTTCCCAGAGGTCGTTACTGCTTGATTCTTTAATAACAGCGTCTTTCTATTAAATTGCCGCGATTTAAAAGGATTTTGAATGGCGACTTTCCATGGTCGGCCCTCTTTCTCCCCTAAGCAGTAAATGTCTCCTCCGGCATTAATCAAACAGCTTTTTATTTGAGCCTTTTTTAATTTATCTATTGCGCAATCAACGGCAAATCCTGCGGCAATTGCGCCTAAATCAATCTTCATTCCTGTAACTTTAAATTCTACCACGTTATTTTTTTTGTTCAAGATAATCTTGTCCGAACCGACCTTTGATAGAGCCAGTTTTATATCCTCTTCTTTTGGAACTGTGTAATTTTTATCTCTAAAACCCCAGAGATCTAATAGCGGCCCGACAGTAACATCAAATGCCCCGGCGCTAGCGAGAGAAAACTCCTTTGCCTTTTCTATAACGTAGAAGGTTTCCGGGCTCACTTTTAATGCGCCAAATTCATTTAATTTTGATATTTCGCTATCTGCCTTATATTTGCTTAATAAATTTTCAATACGCTTGATTTCAGTAAAAACTATATCCTTTGCTTTTTCCTCCGGCGAAATTACCTCTACAAATGTACCCATTATTGCTTGAGTGTCTTTGTAAAACTGATGATTTTGTCTTGTTAATAACCGCCGACAAGAAACTTCGTTTACCAACGAAGTTGGCGAACTCAGGACTCTTCCTTGCGAAGTTTCAGTGGTTAGGAAAGTATTTTTATACCTTCCTATACTATTTAAAAAGATAATCCCCCAGCCAACTATTAAAATAAGTATAAGGAATTTTCTAAATCCAACATTATACATCTCCCTACCCCGTACTGCTTTGTCTATTAAATAAGAATTACTAAAACGCGAATGAATGCGAATTTTAAGACGCAAATGAACGCTTTAACGCGAATAAACGCTAATTTTAAACGAATGAACGCTTTAACGCAAATAAACGCTAATTTTGAGCGAATAAACGCTAATTCGGATATTCGTGTTTATTCGCAATAAATTTGCGTTTATTCGCGTTTTAAGTATTAGATCTTTATTTGATTAACAGGACTCCATACTCGCTACTGTTAAACTATAACTAGCCTCTATTGTCTTTACCAGATCAACCAGAAGCGAATTATTAGGCACAGGAATGCCTAATTCCTGGCCTAAACGGACAATCGCGCCATTGATAAAATCTATTTCCGTGCGTTTTTTTCTTAATACATCCTGCAGCATGGAAGAAATATTACCTGCTGTTGCCTCAGAAACTGCTTCTACTTTTGCCAGCGGGTCATCATAAATTAGTTTTATCCTTTTTCTCTTTGCAATTTTAACAGCCTCAGTTACTACCTCGCGTAAAATCCTGCGCGTCCATTCAAATTCTATTAATTTTCCATTCTTTAAGCGAGTTATTGCGCTAAGGGCATTTATTCCCGTGTTGATTATTAGTTTTGACCACAGGAGGCTTTTTATGTCGCGCGATATCCTGGCCTCAAGGCCAACCTTATTAAAAATTTCGCGAAGAAATCGCATCTCAACCGGAATTTTGCCGTCCATGCGGCCGATTATTGTTTGGCCTCTTCCTGCGTGCCTGATGCGGCCGGCTGCTAAGAGAGTGGCGCCTTCATTAGTAGAGCCAGCGATTACCCTCTCCTGGCCAGCGAGCTCTCCTAAGATCTCAACATTTCCCAATCCATTTTGCAGGGTAAGGATCGTAGTATTTTCTTTAAGCAATGTCTTGGCATTTTCCAAGGCCTCTTTTGTATCAAAGGATTTAACGCAGATAATAATTAAATCTGCCTTGCCGATTTTTATCTTATCTGCGCTTGCCTTTACTTTTGCCTGCCAGTTTTCTGAAATGCCTTCTATGATAATGCCTTGTTGGTTTATTAATTCAGCCCTGTCCTTTGTTTTATCTAAAAGCCATATCTCTTCCTTTGATAAGGATAAAAAAGCGGCAAACAAACATCCCATTGCCCCTGGTCCGACTATGACTATTTTCATATTTGGTTAGCCGGTGAGCCGGTGAGCCGGTGAGCCGGTTAGTCCTAATTTATCCAGCACTTTTTGCGACTTAAGTTTTTTTTCCAGGTGAAAGTTTAAAAAGGAATCCAGTATTAAATTTAGTTCTTTTTTGATCTGCGGGTTCATTCCTAAATTAAGACTGTTTTTAAGGTCGTTTTTTTCAATATGCATAATCGTGGCTACTGTTCCGCGGAATATGCTGCGGCTGGATAGGTCTTTGAAGCAGCATTTTTCACAGAGGAGTCCCCCTAAGACAGAGCTGAATTTTGATTGACTTAAGATTCTGTTCCCGCATGAAACACAAGAATCAAGAAAGGGCTTAAATCCTGAGAAACCAAGCAGTTTAATTTTAAAAATAGTTATAATTTTATTCGGATCCGCTCCTGCATCTAATTCTTGCAGGCAAGTTAATATTAGATTAAAGACATCTTCATTTTTGTCTTCAAGAGGCATGAGGCTGTCTGTTAATTCCATGCATAAGCTCGCCGTGCCTGTTTTGAATATGCTTTGCCGAATATTGTTAAAGTTATTTTTTAAATCTGCCTGGGAGACTAAATGTAAAGAGGAGTTTCTTTTTTTGTAAAAGATAATTTCATTATAGGAAAATGGCCCTACAGAGCTTGAGAATTTGGCAGGTTCTGTTCTGATTCCTTTTAAAATGCCGGTTATTTTGCCAAAGTCACGGGTGTAGAAATTCGCTATAATTGAGGTTTCGCGTAAATCCCGCCTGTTTATAACAATGGCTTCGGTTTTATGGATAGACATAGCTGGTATAGTTGTTACAGTAGTAAAAACGGGTCGTTCGTGTTTAAGGTTAAGGAATATATATAACTCTTTGATAGATAAAGGTTAAAGG
>JASEHM010000148.1 GCA_030018895.1 Candidatus Omnitrophota bacterium | reverse complement strand
AACTCTGGATTCCCGCTTTCGCGGGAATGACAGAATGTCAATAATTTGTGTCACAATGTACTAGCAGTTAATTTGGACAGCAATGAAGAATGCCTAAACGTAAAGATATTAAAAAGATACTAATAATTGGTTCTGGCCCGATAATAATCAGCCAGGCCTGTGAATTTGATTATTCAGGAACCCAGGCCTGTAAGGTTCTAAGGCAAGAGGGTTATAAGGTAGTTTTGGTAAATTCCAATCCTGCCACAATTATGACTGACCCTGAAATAGCAGATAGGACATATATCGAGCCGATAACCGTAGAGATTGTAGAAAAAATTATTTCTAAAGAAAGGCCGGATGCGCTGCTGCCTACCTTAGGAGGCCAAACCGCCCTAAATACAACTGTCCATTTAGCAGAAAAAGGAATCCTTAAGAAATATAAGGTTGAAATTATCGGCGCAAACATAAAGGCAATCAAAAAAGGCGAGGATAGGCAGCTTTTTAAACAGGCAATGCAAAAGATTGGCCTTGACTTGCCTAAGAGTAAAAAGGCTCATAATTTAAATGAGGCTCTTAGGGCAGCCAAAGAAATAGGCTTTCCTATAATTATCCGACCAAGTTTCACCTTAGGCGGAACAGGCGGAAGTGTTGCCTACAACATAGAAGAGTTTTGTGATCTGGCAAAGCATGGGCTTGAGGCGAGTATGATTGGTGAGATTTTAATTGAGGAATCAGTAATCGGCTGGAAGGAATTTGAATTAGAGGTAATGCGGGACCTAAAGGATAATGTGGTGATAATCTGCTCTATTGAAAATTTTGATCCGATGGGCGTGCATACCGGAGATAGTATTACTGTTGCGCCTATTCAGACATTAACTGATAAGGAATATCAGAAGATGCGCGATGCCTCAATTGCCTGCATAAGAGAGATAGGTGTTCAGACAGGAGGTTCTAACATACAATTTGCGATTAATCCCCAAACAGGCAGGATGGTGATTATTGAGATGAATCCAAGGGTCTCTAGAAGCTCTGCCTTAGCATCTAAGGCAACAGGTTTTCCTATTGCAAAAATTGCCGCAAAATTGGCTGTAGGTTACACCTTAGATGAGATCCCTAATGATATTACTAAAGAAACACCTGCCTGTTTTGAACCGGCAATAGATTATTGCGTGGTAAAAATCCCTCGGTTTACCTTTGAGAAGTTTCCGCTTGCAGATTCTCAACTTGGAGTTTCTATGAAGTCTGTTGGCGAGGTAATGGCAATAGGGAGAACTTTTAAGGAGGCCTTGCAAAAGGGCCTGCGTTCTTTAGAGATCAAGAAATATGGCTTGGAGAGCTTAGGTTTTAAAGATTTAAGCAATGGCGTACAGGAGAAGATTTATCAGAAATTAAGAGTTTCTAACGCAGAAAGGATTTTTTATCTTGGCGATGCCTTAAGGCTCGGCATTAATATAGAAAAAATTTATGAGTTAACGAAAATTGATTGCTGGTTTTTGTCAAATATAAAGGAGATAATTGACTTAGAAAAAAGGCTCATAGAAAATAAAAATATTACAAGAGAGCTTCTTGTTCAGGCAAAGGAATTTGGTTTTAGCGATAGGCAATTGGCTAATTTGCTGGATGAAGATGAGGAAAGCATATGTAAAAAGCGTAAATCCTTTGATATCAGTCCTGCGTATAAACTTGTAGATACCTGCGCCGCAGAGTTTCACGCCTCTACGCCCTATTATTATTCTACTTATGGCTAATTTTAAATATAAAGGCCGCGATAAATTTTCCCGGCCTGTTACAGGCCAAATTATTGCCGAGACCAAAGATCTTGCCGCCAAAAACCTGGCAGATATGGGTTGGATTCCCATATCTATTATTGAAACGTATGATTTAGGCATTGAGGGAATTCTTAAACACTTTAGGCGCGTGGAACTGAAGGAGCTGAGCACTTTTACGCGTCAACTTCATTCTATGCAAAAGGCAGGCCTGCCTTTGTTGTCAAGCTTAGAGGCATTGGCAGAACAGGCAAAAAATAAATATTTTAAAATTATTATTGAAGAAATTAGCCGTGATATCAGAGGGGGATTGAGTTTTTCTAGCAGCCTAAAAAACCATAGCCGGATTTTTAATGGTATTTATATTGCGATGATTAAGGCTGCGGAAACCAGCGGTAATTTAGCGGGTATTTTAGAAAGGCTCTCTGCCTTATTAGAACAGGAGATTGATACCAAAAGCCGCATAAAAACAGCTACGCAATATCCTTTGTTGGCATTTTTTGTTCTGTCTATAGCATTTCTTATTGTAATTACCTTTGTTATTCCGCGCTTTGCAGTAATCTATAGCCAATTTAATACCTTGTTGCCTCTTCCAACAAGGATTTTAATCAGCCTTAGTATCAGTATTAAAAAGTTCTGGTATTTATTTATTTTGTTAGTTGCAGCAGTTGTTTTTGGTTTGAAGGGTTTTATTAATTCAAAAATAGGCAGGCCTGTTTTTGATAACTTTAAATTAAAGGTTCCGGTTTTAGGGCCGCTAATAAGTTTACTTATTATGGCGCGTTTTAGCCGTATCATTGCTATACTAATGGAAAGCGGCGTGCCTATTTTAGAGGCGCTGGATTTAACGGCAAATACATCCGGAAATATTATTATTAGCCGCGCAATTCTGCATATTAAGGAGAGCGTTAATCAAGGCAGGGGCATGTCTGAGCCAATGAAGGTAAGTAATTTGTTTCCTATTGCTGTTGTTCAGATGGTGGCAGTTGGAGAGCAGACAGGCAGGATGGGAGAGCTGCTTGTCAGCGCGGCGGATTATTATGACAGGGAAACATCCTATATCATTAAGAATTTGACTACCTATATTGAACCTGTATTGATTTTTGTCCTGGGGGTCATGGTATTGATTATGGCTCTGGCCATATTTCTGCCAATGTGGAATTTGATTAAGCTGTTTAAGCCGGCTTAAATATGAAATTAACGGGGTTTACGCTCGTTGAATTTTTAGTAGTTATTTGTATAGCATTTATACTTATTGGCAGTTTTGCAATATATGCTAATATTATCTTAGGTACAGCCAGAGAAATAGCCTTACAGAATGAGTTAATGAATATGCGCCTAGCTATAGAGCATTATCGTATTATTAATGCGAAGTATCCAACAGAATTATCCGATTTGGTAACAGTTCAGCGTTCAGAAGTAAATCAGGGTGTCATTCCCGCCCCCGTTTT
>JASEHM010000147.1 GCA_030018895.1 Candidatus Omnitrophota bacterium | reverse complement strand
TTCGCGTTTATTCGTATTAAATTCGCGTTCATCCGCGTTCTTTATTCGCGTTAAGTATCATACCTTTATTTAATTGTTGGGCATTATACTATTTCAATTATGCGTAAATTAATATTACTCACAACAGTATTAATTCTAATGATGGGCTCTGTTGCAGCTGCTCAAGAAAATGCAGAGCCGGAGCAGGCAGTTGTTCCGGGTAAATTGGTTACTGCTATAGAGGTAAAGGGCAATAAAAATATAAGCTCTAATGCCATTGTCTCTAAAATGAAATCCCGCATTGCCAGCCTTTTTCAGGAAAACATTATCAATGATGATATAAAAAGGCTTTATCTTTTAGGATTTTTTGAAGATATTAAGATTAATACTGAAGCCTATAAAGACGGCCTAAAAATAATTGTTGAGGTTCGAGAAAGGCCGCTTATTGATAAGATTACCTTTTCAGGCATAAAGGTCCTTAATATTAAAGATGAGAAACTTAAAAGTACACTTAAATCAAAAGAAGGCCAATATTTAGATTATCCTGCTTTGTCAGAAGATATTCGCACCCTTTTAAAGATGTATGAGAAAAGGGGCTATGGCAATGCGCAAATTACGCATGAGGAAGAATTTGATAAAGAGGCTGATAAAGTAAAGGTCAAATTTATTATTAATGAAGGAAGAAGGCTGAGCATTAAGGATATTATTGTTCAGGGCAATAAGGCTTTTCCTGAAAGCCGTATCTTGAAAATTATAAAAACCAAGAAGGCATGGTTTTTTAATGCCGGCGCATTAAAAGAGGATGTTTTACTAGAGGATGTTGAACGCGTAAGATCATTTTATCAGAAGAATGGATATACAGATGTAATTGCAAGTTCCGAAATTAAGCCTGACCTTTATAAGCCGTATTTGTTATTTATTACGATTAAAATTAATGAAGGCAGGAAATACATAGTAGGAAATGTTTCTATTGGGGGTAATAAAGAAATTAAGGAGAAAGAAATTCTTTCTAAATTAGAGTCCTGCCTTCCGGGAAAGATTTTTAACCAGGAGGCCTTAAAATCAGATATTGCTAATATACAGGGCTTATACTTTGACCGCGGCTTTATTGCCTGCGTAGTTCAGGATGCGGCTTATGTGAATCCTTCTACAGCCAGGGTTGATATAACCTATAATATTACCGAAAATGAAATTTGTTATGTAAATAAAATCAAGATTAGGGGTAATATCAAAACTAAGGAAGTGGTAATCCGGCGAGAATTGAAGATATATCCCGGGGATAGGTTTGATGGCGAGAAATTAAGGCGCAGTAAAGAGAGGCTGCAGAACTTAGGATTTTTTGATGAACAGCAGGGAATAAAATATGACACCGAAGATACAGATGTCTCTGATAAAAAAGATCTCGTTGTGGAGGTAAAAGAGGCTAAGACAGGCGCTTTTAGTTTTGGCGGAGGCTATTCAACTGTGGATGCATTCATGGGGTTTATTGAGGTTGAGCAGAAGAATTTTGACTGGAAGAATTTTCCCTATTTTACCGGCGCCGGACAAAATTTAAAATTCCGCGCCTCATTGGGAACCCTTACCCAGGGATTTGATTTAAGTTTTACTGAGCCATGGCTTTTTGATTATCCTATTAGCTTTGGTTTTGACGCCTATAAGCGTTTTCATAAGAGAGATGAGAATGTGGGTTATGGATATGATGAAGAGGTAGTCGGAGGAGACCTGCGCTTAGGACGAAAAATATCCGATTATGTAAGGCTGGATTTAATGTATAAACTTGATGAAATAGAAATAACAAATATTACTGCTAATGTCTCAAATGATCTTAAGCAGGAATATGGCAAGAATATTATCAGCAGTTTAACACCCACAATTACCTTTGACAGCCGAGATAATGTCCGAAATCCTACGAAAGGGGATGTTTTTATTGGTTCATTTGAGACTGCAGGCGGGCCATTCGGAGGAGATAAGGATTTCTGGAAATTTTATGGTAAGGCAGCTCATTATGTTCCTTTATTTAAGAATTCTGTTCTTGAGTTAAAGACCAGGCTTGGGGTTGCTCAAAGTTATGGCAATAGTTCCGGCGTTTCTATATATGAAAGGTTTTTTGCCGGAGGTGCCTCTACTATAAGAGGCTATGAAGAAAGAAAGATTGGGCCTATTGATTCTGTTTCTAAAGATCCGTTAGGCGGGGAGTCTATATTAGTGGAGAACTTTGAATATACCTATCCGATCCTTAGCTTTTTAAAAACAGCTGTTTTTTATGATACGGGAAATGTTTGGGCTAAGGCCGCAGATATTAGTTTAGGAGAATTAAAATCCGGTGTGGGATTTGGTTTTAGGATCAAAACTCCCATTGGGCCGATAACCCTTGATTATGGTATTCCTTTAAATAAGGAGCCCGGAGAAGATAGGAAAAAGAGCGGCAGATTCCATTTTAGCGCGAGCCATGGGTTTTAGGGGGATTCAATTCACACATTGACTATTGATAAAATAAATATTTTGTCAAGGGTCAAATTCACGCATTGACTTACTCACGCTTCGCGTTCATAGGTCAAGCGTTCATTGAGGAGGATGAAAATGAGAAAAAGGCTGGTAGTTTTTTTGGGGGTTGTTTTTGTTTTTGGTATTTTAGTTGGAATTGCATCTGCTGCTGATAAGTTTGCCTATATTGATTTAAGCCGCGCATTCAGCGAATACTTTAAGACCAAGGATTATGATAAATCCTTAGGCAAAAAAGAAGATGTTTATACCACAGAAAAGAATGAAAAATTAAATGAGTTTAAGGCGTATCAGGACAAACTAAATTTGTTAACTGATAAGCAAAAGGAAGTAAAGAGGCCAGAGGTAGAGCTAAAAATTAAGGAAATCCAGGAATGGGACCGCAAAAGGCAAGTAGACCTGCGTAAAGAACAAGATGAGAAAATGAAGGAGATAGTTAAAGACATAGAAGGGGTAGTAAAGCAATATTCTGAAAAAGAGGGTATAACCATGGTTTTTAGCGAGAAGGCATTGGTTTACCAGACAAAAAGCCTTGATATAACCGATAAGATTATTGAAATTCTAAACAAGAAAATCGTTTCGCGATAACTTTTCCTCCGCGTGCTTGCACGCGGAATTCCAGACGATTTTCGCAGTGGGTATAGGAAAGTGTTTTATACTTTCCTATACCCCAAGAAACCCCTGGCCTCAAAATAAGAGTAAACCCCGTTACACCTCGCCTTAAAAGGCGGGGTTTTCT
>JASEHM010000146.1 GCA_030018895.1 Candidatus Omnitrophota bacterium | reverse complement strand
TTCCCGCTTAGAGATTGCGGGAATGACACTCTAGTAGCTAATTTGGACAGTAATGAATTTATTGCAGAGTTAGAAAATTTCTAAAACGTCTTTATCGTGATTTTAGTTTGGGCTCTCTCCTGTATATTCCTCATCAGCCTTATTTCACTTCAATAAAAAAAATGAAAGCAATTGCGTTAGTCTCAGGCGGCTTAGACAGTACCTTAGCCATGAATTTAATTAGGCTGCAGGGCATTGAAATTATTGCTTTAAATTTTAAAACGCCTTTTTGTCTTTGTGATAGAGGGAATGCCGGCTGTATTAGTCATTCTCATAAGGCCGCCTCTTCAGCAGGCGTAGAATTAAAGGTAATCAATATAACTGAGGATTTCTTTCCTATCCTTAAGAAACCAAAGCATGGCTACGGCTCAAATATGAACCCTTGCATAGACTGCAGGATCCTAAAGTTTAAAAAGGCAAAGGAGTTTATGTCCCAGGCAGGGGCATCATTTATTATAACCGGCGAGGTTTTAGGCCAGCGGCCAATGTCCCAGCACAGGCAGGCATTAAAAATAATTGATAAGGAAAGCTGCTTAGAGGGATTGGTCCTGCGGCCTTTATCAGCAAAATTATTAGAAGAGACAATTCCTGAAAAATCAGGATGGGTTTTAAGGGAAAAATTATTAGCTTTCAATGGCCGTTCGCGCAAGCCCCAGATTGCATTAGCTGAAAAATTTAATATAAAAGACTACCCTTGTCCTGCGGGAGGGTGTTTATTAACTGACCCTGAATTTTCTATGAGGCTTAAAGATCTTATGCTGCGTCAAAATTTAGATATTGAAAATATAGAATTGTTAAAAGTAGGGAGGCATTTTAGGCTTTCAGAGAAGATAAGATTAGTGGTGGGAAGGAATGAAGCAGAAAATAACCGCCTCATTAATTTAGCAAAAGACAGTAATTATTTATTCAGGCCTCTTTCTATACCAGGGCCAACTGCTTTATTAAAGGGGGCAGGGGATGAAGGTTTAATTAATCTTTCTTGTGCTATTGTAAGCCGCTACTGTGATTTAAACGGTAAAAATGAAGCGGAAATAGTTTATAATAGGGTTGAGGATAGAATAGAAAAGTCTGTTGTTTCTAAGCCGATGGACGAAGATAGTTTGCGCAAGTTTCGGATATGAAAGAAGCGTATCTTTACGAAAAATTGGAGAATAAGGCTGTCAAGTGCCTTGTTTGCGCTCATTGTTGCCGTATTCAGGATAATAATTTTGGTATTTGTAAAGCGCGGCAGAATATCAACGGAACATTGCACACAGCAGTTTATGGTAAGGCAGTCTCTCTCGGGATAGACCCTATTGAGAAAAAACCCTTGTATCATTTCTTTCCTGGCACAACGAGTTTTTCTTTTGCTGCGAGAGGCTGTAATTTTCACTGTTGCTTCTGCCAGAATTGGGAGATATCCCAAAGCCCTGCAGTTGATAGCGGCTTTTTGGGAGAAGATTTTTTGCCTGAAGAGATTGTCCAGGCCAGCCTTAAACATGGATGCAAAAGTATTTCTTATACTTATAGCGAACCAACAGTTTTCTTTGAATACGCCTTTGATACGGCAAAATTAGCCAAAGAAAAAGGCCTGTACAATAATTTTGTTACTAATGGATTTATGACTAAAGATTGCCTTCAAATGATTAGGCCGTATCTGGATGCGGCAAATGTGGACTTAAAGTTTTTTCGCGATGAATCGTATTTTAAAATCTGCTCAGGCAGCCTTAAGCCGGTATTAGATTCTATCAAAGAAATGCATAATTTAGGAATTTGGATTGAGATTACTACTCTGATTATCCCCGGAGAAAATGATTCAAAAGAGGAATTATGTGATATTGCAGGGTTTATCGCTTGTATTGATAAAAATATACCCTGGCATGTTTCTCGGTTTCATCCCTATTATAAATTTATTGATCATTCTATTACCCCGGAGGCAACTTTAAGGATGGCCCAGGAAATAGGCTATAAAGAGGGTTTAAAATTTGTATACGCCGGCAATGTATCAGGATGGGGAAATAATACCTTATGTCCCGTTTGTAAAAAAATATTGATAAAAAGGGAGGGATTTAGTATATTAGAGAACAACATAAGCTCTGGCAAGTGTTTATTCTGTAATGCGGTAATTCCAGGGGTATTTAAGTGAGTTAATGCTGAGGGGTTTTCAACATTAACTAAATAAAACGAGGAGGGTTAGTATGAAATTAGACGATGTAAAGATCTCAGAGGCGATAATTAAGTCTTACCATGATAAATTGCTTAAGGCATTGGATGTGGATGTGGCAATTGTAGGCGCAGGCCCTGCAGGGATGGTTTGCGCTTATTATTTGGCAAAGAATGGCAAAAATGTAGTTATTTTTGAAAGAAAACTTTCTCCTGGCGGCGGAATGTGGGGCGGCGGGATTATGTTTAATGAGATTGTTATTCAGGAACAAGCTAGGCAAATATTGAATGAGTTTGATATAAAGAGCAGATTATATGAGAAGGGCTATTATTTGGCTGATTCAATTGAAACCGCATCAACCCTATGCTCAAAAACAGTTAAGGCAGGCTCTAGGATATTTAATCTGCTTAGTGCTGAAGATGTAATGATTAGAAACAGGCGTATCTGCGGTTTGGTTTTGAACTGGACAGCAGTAGAAATGGCTAATTTGCATGTTGACCCGATTACTATGAAAGCAAAGTTTGTAGTAGATGCAACCGGGCATGCAGCTGAAGTGGTTGGAGTTGCAGAGAGAAAATCAGGGCTGTTGCTTAAAACCAAAACCGGCAAAATTATGGGTGAGCAATCTATGTGGGCAGAAAGGGCAGAAGATACAATTGTCAAGAATTCAAAAGAGGTTTGTCCTGGTTTGTATGTTTGCGGCATGGCTGCAAACGCGGTTTTTGGCGGCCCGCGCATGGGCCCGATATTTGGCGGGATGCTCTTATCCGGTAAAAAACTCAGCGCAGATCTACTTAAGAAATTATAACGCCTCTTTGCTTACGCTCGGAATAGCTCTAAAGGCTCGGATTTTTAGGCAATTCAGAAATATGCCCTGTCATTATTTTTTGAAATAAAGGAGACAACCGCTCCCTTTATTCTTCCCCTTTATTCCCTTTATCTTAGATTTGATTCGTAAAAAATTGAGATTAAGTTTTTGTTTTTATGTTATAACACTCGTGCCCAAATTAGACGTTGCTTATCGACGCGAAATGTATTTTGAGAT
>JASEHM010000145.1 GCA_030018895.1 Candidatus Omnitrophota bacterium | reverse complement strand
AACATCTATGAATTTACCAAAGATCGAACTGTAGGGTCTACGATGTTTATATATTCAATACTTAGTTCTTAGTTCTGATTTATAACCTCACCGGCAGAGATAGAAAAATGGGCAGTATTGACATTGCTGCGGATCAGTTGTATCAGCGCTAAAAGGGATACCAGAATTAATTATTTCACTGATAATTGCGTTCAACGCGTCTAAATAAACAGAAATAACCTTATCCTTCTTAAGGAAATCCTCTTCCTTAAGAAGCATCTTTAAGCCAAAGTTCTCCTGCATATCCCGTATAGAATATAGCGCGGCATTAATCTTATCAATCGCATAGATTCTTCCCCCGCCTTTGGCGGGGTCAGAATCAGACTGGGTCACATAAAAATGGTCTCGACGACAAGCTTTTGTCATCCCCGAATGCTTTAACTGGGGATCCAAAATTCTCCGTCGTGGATTCCCGCTTTCGCGGGAATGACGCATTAATGTGACGCAGTCAGAATGACGGCAGGTTTTGGCCTCAGAATAACAGGGCTGGTTAGTAACAAGATAAAGGTAAATAGGCAGTTGAAAGGATTTAATGGTATTTTTAAGGCTCTCTCTTGTCCAGCCGGCGCTTTCTATTCTTTCTATACTTAGCGGCATATCAATGCTGCCAGTTTTATAATCAAGGATTAAAAAGCTGTTATTAGAAAGCAAATCAATCCTATCTACCACAGCTTTAAATTTAAATTTACCGCAGCTAAGCGGTATATAACCGCTAAACTCCTCCTCAACGCAAATAATTCTTTTTACATCCCTTTGTATCTCATTATCAAGAAATTTTTTCATCCTAAAATCAAGTACCTCCTTAACTAAGAAAGCGTCGGATTTCATCCTTTTTTGGAATTCATCACTGAATTTTTTATCTAATTGAGCAAAAAACTCTTTCCTGAATTTTCCGTTAAGGCAGGGCTTTTTATGAATAAATTTAGAAAACGCCTCTTTTAATAATTCATGGATAAAGGTTCCCATATCTGCTCCCTCTGCCTCTGAAAGCAAATCTTCTTTTTGACTAAGGCCAAGGCAATATTGGTAATAAAATCTTAAAGGGCATCTCATATAGGTGTTGACACTGGAGCTAGAATACAAATGTTTTTTTAAAAATTCTACCACATCGCAATTTTTCTTTATTTCTAATTTTTTAGGTAAAACTTTTTTCTCAAAACTTGCATGGGGTATAGGCATAACATCCAGCTCTCTAGCTACCTTTTGTTTTTCCCAGATCAGCTCCTCAATAAATCTGCTTCTTTCCTTATCCGGCCTTTTTTGATAGATAAGCAGGACATTTTTTGCCCCGGAAATAAGCCTTAAGAATTGGTAACGCTGGATCTCCTCTTCTTTTTCAAGCTGGTTTAGGCCCAAGCTAATCATAACCTCCCTGGGGATAAGCGGCTCCTGAATCCTTAAATTAGGCAGCCCAGACTCATTTACATCCATAATAATGACATTTTCAAAATTTAAGGAGCGTGTTTCAAATAAACCTAAAATCTGCAGTTCTTTTAAAGGCGAACCGGAAAAAGAAATCATCTCATTCTCCAGCCTGTTCTTAAAGATTTTAAAAATCTCTTCCTGCGAAAATGGCTCAGAAATAAATGAAATAACAGAAAACTCATCATTAATAGCAAAGAGCTTTTCTGCTATTTTTAGATTTAAAGGAAAATTAGCTATAAAACTTTTCTCTACCAGAAATTTAAGAAAGCTTTCTAAGGAAACTGAAAACCCTAAAAAATTGCTTACATCCTCCCAGCTTTTAAATAAAAGTTGATGTAATTGCTTTAACGCATTTTTTATCTCATCATAAGAAACCTCTATCCCCATATTTTTCATTGTTGCGCTGCTCAATTCATACAAATCTCTTGAAGTTTCAATTTCCGATAATTCAATAAAAAGGCTCCCGCCAAGAGGCGTTTTTTCTATTCCCTTAAGGATCTCTTCTATCTTATGCGTCAATACGCGAGTTACTGACGGCTCTAAGCTGTCAAATCGCAGGTTTTTAACTAAAGGGTGGCTTAAGACATTTAGGTAATCCTTTGCATAATAACTCAGGCCTTTTTTAGAACCCTGACACCTAAATAATTCCTCAAAAAGCGCGTATAAAGAACTCCTTTTTAGGGGATACCCCATTGACACATTAAAATTATCTGTAAGGGACGAAACCTCTGAAAGCAGGGGAATAACATTCTCGGGAATAGGCAGGACTATCACTGTTTTATCCGGGCTTGCTGCCTTAGAAAGCGCCTCTCTTACTAAACCTGCCTCTGAATGCACATCAAAACCCGTCTGGATGGAAAGCTTAAACTCAGGCTCACGTCTTAGCTTAGGGCTTATGGGAACGAGGAGACTCTTGCTTAATTTTTCTAAGACGCCATACTCCTTAGAATCTCCTTGAAATATAAGTATAGCCTTTTGCCTATCGTAGAGATGTTTTATAATCCGCTCTTCTGTTTTATGCAGATAAAATAAGCCGCAGAAGATAATGTAATCAAACTCAGCAAAATCTATCTCCTGAATAGATTCTGATGCCTTTAGATAAATGAGCCCGCAGGAAAAATTATTTTTTTCTCTTAATGCGGTATGATACGCATCCCTTAAAGCGATTAACTCTTGCATTAAAACATTGATATTAGACGGAACATCGTAACCTATCCTTGCCTTAAACTGGATGTTTTCTAAAGGCCCTAATTTTATATCCTCAAAATCTAACTGCTCAATAAATAAAAGAATCTCTCTTGCCCATGGAAGGAATTTAGAAAAATCCTCTTTATCCTTAAGGATGCCTGGGCTAATCTTTTTGGCTAAATTATAGAGAAGATAAGCAGCGTCTAAATCAGAAATCCGGCCATAGGTAATTTTCTTTAAAAGGGTATATTCAATAAACTCATCAATAGAAAAAAATCTGGGGGAGAAAAATCCTTGTTTAATTTTTAAAGAGAGTTCTTTCTTTAAAAATAAAGCCGGCCTTTTGCCGCCAAAAACAAAGGCTATCCGCGCCAAATCAGCGCCTGTTTTTAAGAAATTCTCTTCAACAAAAGAGGCAACCCTAGAAATAAAATTCTCGGTTAAATTATAAGCAATTACTCTTTCCATGCTAATGAGTGTTTAACCCGCTGAGGCCAAGTTATTAACTAAAAAACCTAAAGTCACCATTCCTCATGTCATTCCAAGCGAGGCCGCAAACAGACTGTGTCGCAATTAGTGTTTTTCGTCA
>JASEHM010000144.1 GCA_030018895.1 Candidatus Omnitrophota bacterium | reverse complement strand
CGGGCATGACAAAAACGGGAGGCGAGAACTTCCGGAAGCTGAACTGTTACGATTTTACCCCAAAATCAGCCCTAAAATTAGGATTGATTTAGTTTAGATTTATGCTACAATTATAATTTCATATGATAGATATACATAAGGTAAAGACGTATTCCGTAAAAAAGAGGCCAAGCAAGGTGAGGTTTAAGGATTTTGCTGTGTTGCCAGCTCCTCGCAGGTCTTTTTTGGATTTTTATAAGTCTATGCCTGATATATTAAAGGCAAAAGACTTGCATAGCGTTGTTGAGGCAATAGTTAGGGCAAGGAGAAATAAGAAATCCGTAATCTTTATGGCTGGCGCCCATGTAATAAAATGCGGCCTTAATCCGGTATTAATTGAGCTGATTAAAAAAAAAGTAATTACCTGTATTTGTTTAAATGGCGCAGGTATAATTCATGATTTTGAGATTGCTTTTTTAGGAAGGACTTCTGAAGATGTGCTGGAGAATTTAAAATCCGGTAAATTCGGAATGGGTAAGGAAACAGCTGATTTTATAAATAATGCAGTTTCTGAAGGTAGCTTGCAAGGTTTAGGTTTAGGGGCATCTGTAGCAGCTAAGATTGAAAGCGCTAAGTTACGGTTTAAAAATTTGAGCCTTCTTTATAATGCGTTTAAATTTAAGGTTCCGGTTTGTGTTTTAGTGGCTATTGGCACGGATATTATACACCAGCATCCTTCTTTTAACGCCGGCCTTACAGGGGAAGCATCCCTAAAGGATTTTTACTCTTTAACAGAGAATATCAAGAGTTTAAATAATGACGGGGTAGTATTGAATTTTGGCTCTGCGGTTATATTACCTGAGGTTTTTCTCAAAGCCCTGAATTTAGCGCGCAATCTTAAAAATAAGGTTGAAAATTTTACCACTGCGAATTTTGATATGATGTATCATTACCGGCCTATGCAAAATGTGGTGTGTCGTCCGACCCAAGGATCTGGCAAGGGTTATTATATTGTTGGCCACCATGAGATAATGCTTCCGCTCCTGGCGCAGGCGGTAATAGAGAAGATATAATCTGCTGATATTCTCAAACTATTTTTATGGTAAAGAATCACTCGTGTCCAAATTAGACGTTACTTATTGACGCGAAATGTATTTCGAGATATCAAATTTGTTATACCCGCGAAAGCGGGTATCCAGATTTTTTTTCATCGTGGATTCCCGCTTAAAGATTGCGGGAATGACACTCTAGCAATTAACTTGGACAGCAATGGCAAAGAATCTTAAGCAAATTATTAATAATTTTAGCAAAGCCAAGATTTTGGTTGTTGGCGATTTGATCTTAGATGAATATATCAGGGGCAGTGTGGATAGGATTTCTCCTGAGGCGCCTGTACCGGTGGTTTGGGCAGATAAGAGGATATATGTTCCTGGCGGGGCAGCGAATGTTGCCAATAATATTTGTTCGCTTGGAGCTAATGTCTGTTTGGTGGGGGTTACAGGAGGGGATAAGAATTCTCAAATATTGTTTTCAGAGTTGAAAAAAAGGAGAATAGACACAAAAGGTATTTTTATTGAGCCATTAAGGCACACTACAGTAAAAACGCGCATTATTGCCGGGCATCAGCAAGTTGTAAGGGTTGATTGGGAACATCGAAAGCCGCTTTCGCATAAACTAAACCAGCGGATTGTGGAATTTATAAGGAAAAATATAGATACGTTTGATGCTGTTATTATAGAAGATTACGGTAAGGGCGTGATAAACAAGCGATTACTAGAAGAGGTTATTGAGATTTCATCTCTCAAAAAGAAGATTATTATTGTTGATCCTAAGGAAGAACACTTTCAGTATTACCGCAACGTTAGCAGTATTACCCCTAACCGTAAAGAATTAGAAAACGCAATAAGGAATTTAAAGATAAAAGATACCACAAATAGTTTTCAGATTAATGATGACAAGTTATTTACTGACAAGGATATTGACCGGGCAGCATTTGAGGTTCTTAAATACTTGCAGCTGGATTCAATCCTGGTAACCTTAGGCGAGTCTGGGATGAAACTGTTTGAAGGTAATGGTTCTATGACGCATATACCCACAGTTGCCCAGGAGGTTTTTGATGTTTCAGGCGCGGGTGATACGGTGATAAGCACCTTTACTTTAGGCTTAAGTGTTAAGGCATCTAAATTAGAGGCGGCAAAAATTGCGAATTATGCCGCAGGGATTGTGGTGGGAAAGGTTGGGACAGCGACTCTTACCAGGAGAGAGTTAGAAGAAAGGATTAGTAAGTAGTTGGGCTAGAGTTAAAAGGCTCGCTGAGGGCTGGTTGATAGCCATAATAACAAGGAGATAGACAATGGATGTTATCGGAATAATTCCGGCAAGGTATTTTTCAACAAGGTTTGAAGGCAAGGTTTTGGCAGACATAGCTGGTAAGCCTATGCTTCAGCATGTCTGGGAACGGGCAAAAGAAGCGATTATTTTAGATGATTTAATTATTGCTTGTGATGATGAAAGGGTTTTGAAGTGCGCCCAAAAATTCGGCGCAAAAGCAGTTCTTACTATCAAGGGCCATGCCTCTGGCACGGATAGGATCTGTGAAGTAATGAACTCGATAGATGCAAAAATAGTTGTCAATATTCAGGGGGATGAGCCTTTAATCCATCCTACGATGATAAATACTGTTGCAAGGGCGCTTTTAGATAACAGCTCTGTTTCTATGGCTACGGTTATGAAAAACATAGAAGACGAGCAGGTTATTAATGACCCTAATGTAGTTAAGGTTGTGATTGACAGAAATAATTTTGCCCTTTATTTTTCGCGTTCTGTTATTCCTTTTCGCGCTCCCTGCTCAGAGATAGAATTTCCGGTTTATTTTAAACACATAGGTTTATATAGCTATACCAAGGATTTTCTTTTTACTTATAAGAATTTACCGGTTTCTTACCTTGAAAAGGTGGAGCGATTAGAACAGTTGCGGGTTTTGGAGGAAGGTTTCCGGATAAAGGTCGTTGAGACAAAATACGATACAATCAGCGTGGATACGCCTGAGGATTTAGAGAAGGTAAAGGAGTATCTGCAAAGGGAAGAGATAGAAAAAAACAAAAGGACAGATTTGATACATTCGGCGGCAAACCCCAATGCTTGTCATTCAGAGGAAGAATAGCCGTAAGCCCGAAGGGTTTGAGAACAGCGGGTTTGCCGCTCTCAGTCAGACTGTGTCGCAATTCGTGTTTTTTGTCATTGCGAGGAGCGAACGAAGTGAG
>JASEHM010000143.1 GCA_030018895.1 Candidatus Omnitrophota bacterium | reverse complement strand
GCCAAATTTAGCAAATATTTGTTTAGTCTTCATTTTTTCTCTTACTCTGAAAGCACCTTTGCCTGTGAAAGCTTAGAGTTTTTATAAAAGAAAGCAGCTTTGCCTCTTCAATAAAAAAGCCCATTCTATTCTAGAATGGGCTTATGCTTTAAGACTATAATAACTTATATAGTCTTTCTTCGGCAACTGGCTATCCTTGACACGAATTATCCGTGGTAATTCGATTTTTCATTCGTGGTAATTCGTGTCTTTAGGACCCTATAGCTTTGCGTCCCATCCTTTCGGATAGTTTGCTATTATCGAAAAGACAAAATCTTTGTAAAAGAGCAAGTTTACAACATTCCTATCTTTCTACCATAAGTATAGCATATATTTAACTCTTTTTCAAGGCATCGTCGGAAAAAATGTGGAAAAAATGGTAAAAGAACAATTTCCTGTATCCTTAACCGTATTTTTATAAGTATAGCATATATTTAAGCATTATTCAACCTCTATCGTCGTCATTTTTCTTTACACCCACCCTCTTTCGGACATCTTTTGTCTAACCCTACCTGTCAAGTTTTTTTATCCGTATCCGTACCCTATCCGAAACTGTTTCCATTCCAATCGGGACAGTGGGCTCCTACCTGTCAAGTTTTTGAGTGAATTTTTATACATTCGCCCCGCGTTTTAAGACTGTTACAGATTAAAAGATAGTAACAGTTCAGCGTTTGAAAGTAACTCGTCGGGAATTTGTCATTGTCCGGCTTGACCGGACAATCCAGAAATATGTTACATGGATTCCCGCTTTCGCGGGAATGACAAACGTTTAATAGCTGAACTATTACAAAAGATATGGTTTTTGTTACAGTTTTTCTTTGTTTCTTAACTCTTAACTCTTAACTCTTAATTCTGATTTTTAACGGGGAAGAGCTTTATATCTTCAATACGCAGGAGAGGATCTGGAATAAGGTTGATTTTAGTCCTGAATTTGCGCTCTAAAAGGATTATGTCCTCTTTGTTCTTTAAGATTTCATCAACTACTAAAGTAGATAAGCTAACATTTATCTGCTTTGAGGGGCTTATCTTTAAGTACCTTTTTATCTCTTTAAGGCTATAAATTGCCATGGTAACAGCTGACTTTACCCTGCCTTTTCCCTGACAATATGGACAAGCCTGATAGGAAAGCATCTGCGTAGTTCTATGTATCCGTTCTCTGGTCATCTCTATTACGCCAAATTTAGAGATCCCTAAAATATCATATTTTGCCCTATCCCCAGACAATCCTTTCTTTAGAATATTCAGTACTTCCTGGCGATGCCGTTCCTTTTCCATATCAATAAAATCTATGACAATAATGCCTCCTAAATCGCGCAAAACCAATTGCCTGGAAACTTCAAGCGCTGCCTCGCAATTTACCTTAAAGGCTGCTTCTTCTTGAGATGTGCCTTTTTTAAAACCCCCGCTATTTACATCAATCACAACTAATCCTTCTGTAGGCTCGATAATAATGTATGCCTTTGACTTCATATAAACCTTGCTTTCAAAGATCCTATTTATCTGCTTCTCAATGTCCTTATCCGCGAATAAATCATCCCCTTTATAAAACTGCACCTTATTCCTTAAATAATTCATAAAGGTTCTCATAAAATTCTGTATCCTGTAAAACTCAACCTTTGAATCTACAAGCAGTTTAGATACCTCATCAGTAAAAGAATCCCTGATTACCCTTAAAGATAAATCGTATTCCTCGTAAATAAGCTCAGGCGCCTTTTTTTCCTTTATCGGCTTCTGGAGCCTCTTCCATAGTTTAATAAGAAATTGCGCATCCCGCATCAGCTCATGTTTTGTCTTTCCGCATGCAGCAGTGCGCACAATAAAGCCAATATCAGTTGGCAGTTTAAGTTCGTTAAAAATCTGTTTTAAACGTTTTCTTTCTGCCTCATCCTCTATCCTGCGCGATATGCCTATTTGGCTTCCTTGGGGCATAAGCACCAAATATCTGCCGGCAATCCCAATATCCGTGGTTAGGCGCGGCCCTTTTGTGCCAAATGACTCCTTTACCACCTGTACTAAAATCTCCTGGCCCTTTTCTACTTTTAACCCTGTTTGCGCGCTTGTGGCTTTCGTTAGAGGAGACGAAACCACTGCCTTGTGGCTTGCGGCTTTCGTTAGAGGAGACGAAACCACTGCCTTGTGGCTTGCGGCTTGAACAGGGTTATCTGATAATTCAAACGCGCCTCCTATCTCAGATAAATAGAGAAAACCTTTTTTAGGCAAGCCTATATCTACAAATGCCGCGCCTATAGAAGGCAAGGCTGCCTCAATCTTTCCTTTATATATATTGCCTACAATAGTTTTATCCTGCGGCCGCTCAATATAAAATTGCTCTAAGCGGCCATCATTAACTATAGCTATGCGTCGTTCCTGCGGCTCTACATTAATTAAAATCTCTTTTGGCATCTTTAACCTGTATCCCTTCTGGTAATTGTTTTTGCAGCCTTTCCTTAAAATCTTCCAAACCTAACCAACCTTTTAAAACTATTGCCGCCTCTTCATTATCGCTCTCAAGGCCTAATTTTAACGCCCGCTTAATGCTTAACTTTGGATGGGGATTAAATCCTTCAGTTATTTTAACCGGAATTTGCGCCCTGCGCATTGCCCGGGTAAACAAACGCATCAGATCAAGATGGGAAATAAACCTCATCTGCCCCTTTTTAGCAAAAACAAAAGCTATTTTATACATTCGCAACAAGTTCCTGTCATCCCCACCCCCGTGTCATTCCCGCGAAAGCGGGAATCCATTAACCTGCTATTCCAGCATACAAATCTTTCCATTCCAGATTATTTTTCTCAATCAATTCAATCTTCCACTTACGATTCCACTTTTTCAACCGCTTCTCCCTGATTATCGCACTCTCAACGTCATTGGTTTCTTCGAAATAGACCAGATTATGCACGTTATATTTCTTCGTGAATCCTTCCACCAAACCCTGCTTATGTTCATAGACTCTTCTGACTAAATCATTAGTAACGCCGATGCAAAGCGTTCCGTTTCTTTTGCTTGCCAATATATACACGTAATACGATTTCATGCTTTTTCTGGATTCCCATTTTCATGGGAATGACAATGTTGCTTCTGTCATTTCCGCCCCCGTGTCATTCCCGCGAAAGCGGGAATCCATTCCTGCCTCATGTCATCCCCGCCCCCGTGTCATTCCCGCGAAAGCGGGAATCCATTCCCGCCCCGTGTCATTCCCGCGAAAGCG
>JASEHM010000142.1 GCA_030018895.1 Candidatus Omnitrophota bacterium | reverse complement strand
TGACAGAATGGATGCCCGTTTTTACGGGCATGACAAAAACGGGAGGCGAGAACTTTCGGAAGCTGAATTGTTACCGTAATTCTGATTTAGGGAGAGGTGCGAGAGCGGTTTAATCGGCATGCCTGGAGAGCATGTGTAGCCGTAAGGCTACCTAGGGTTCGAATCCCTACCTCTCCGCCATTGTTGACGCTCAGAGGGAGAGGGACGTTCATCAAAACATCAAAATGATAAATGAAATGCAGTATGATAAATCATAGAGTATGCCACGGCAAGGAAGAATAGATTATCCTGGAGCATTGCAGCATATTATCGGCAGAGGGATAGAGCGCAAAGCGATATTCAAGGAAGAAGCCGAGAAAGAAACTTTTCTTAAGCAGATCAAAGGCAATCTTACTAAAAGCAGTATGCGCTGTTACGCCTGGAGCGTGATGGATAATCATTTTCACTTATTGCTGGAAACAGGCAATACCGGCTTACCGGAGTTTATGAGGAGATTGCTGACAAGCTACGCGGTTTATTATAATATAAAGCATGTGCGCAGCGGGTATCTATTTCAAAATCGGTACAAGTCAATAATCTGCGATAAAGAAGAGTATTTATTATCGTTAATAAAGTATATACATTTGAATCCTGTAAAGGCAAAAATTATCGGGGTGGATAGTTTAAATGAGTATCGATGGACAGGGCATAGAGAAATAATCGGCGAAGGGCAAGAGGGGATAATAAAAAGGGAAGAAGTGCTGGAATATTTTGGAAAAAGCCAGAAGCAGGCAAGGCAAGCATATGAAGAATATGTCAGAGAAGGAGCTTGTCTAAACGAAGATTATGAAGGCGGAGGATTAATAAGAAGCGCTGGGGGAATGAGTGAAGTGATTAAGCGGCGATCGGATGAGCAAGAAATGTGTGACGAACGAATCTTAGGGGGCGGAGATTTTGTAGAGCAAGTACATATGCAATTAGAAGCAGAGGAGCGGATAAAGGTAAAAGATGCAGAAGAATTATTAAATAAGATAAGCAGATTTTATGGGCAGAAAAAAGAAGATATTATAGCAAGGCCGATAAAAGAAGTCAGGGCGGCAAGGCTTGTGTATTTATATTTAGGGAATAAATATTTATCTAAAAGCTTGACGGAATTAGGCAGGCAATTAGGGATAAAGCAGCCTGCGGCAAGCATGGGATTGGCAAAAGGGAAGGAAGAGATCAGGAGGATAGGCGGGGAAGAGAAGATATTGATATAAATTGATGTTTTGATGAACGTCCCCTCTATTCCTGCAGTATTATTTACTCAAGGGAATAGGGCGCTGCCCTAATTCGCCGAAAGGGGTGATGATATGGATATCCTGCAAAAGCAATTGCTGAAAGACGAATCAATTTTATGGAAAGGCCAGCCAGAAGTAGGCATTCTGTTTTCTGCCTCTGACATTTTTCTTGTGCCTTTCAGTTTGTTATGGGGAGGGTTTGCTGTATTCTGGGAATTTTTAGTTCTTTTTATGAAGGATAAGACAGGGCAAAGGGCGCCTGTATTTTTTGCTCTATTCGGTATTCCATTTGTATTAATTGGCCTGTATTTTATTTTTGGAAGATTTTTCTATAAAAAGTGGAAGAAACAAAAAACATATTATGCTGTAACTGATAAGCGAGTGTTGATTGTGACTAGTTTATTTGGTGAGGACATCCAAGCGGCATACATTAATACTTTACCGTGTATTAATAAGAGCATGCGGTCGAATGGAATAGGTACTGTTAAATTTGGCAACCCTTCGTTTATGGTGGACATGTATAAAAATACCGGCCTGGATTTTTTCGCGTCATTTTATGGCAGGGATGTTCCAATTTTTTACGATATTAAAGACGCCGAAAAAGTTTACCAAATAGTAAACGATTTGCGAAATAAGTAGGTCTTTAAATAACTTAGTCGTAAGGTATTGAGCCGGGAATTAGGGGGAATTAGGGGCAGCGCCCTATTTTATAATGCCCAATCATATCCATCTTGTAGCTATCCCTAAAGATGAAAGCTCTCTTGTTTGTACGTTTAACACCGCCCACATGAGATATTCCAAATATCGCAATAAGGAAATAGGGCGCTGTCCCTAATTTACTGATTTAATGCAATATACGATTAGGCCTTTTCAAAAAGAAGACCTCCGGGATGTGCGGTTGATTAGTTGCGAGACCGCATTTTTAGGAGATGCCCAAAGAATCTTTAACGATGATGAGATTTTAGCGGATGCCCTTACTGCCTATTTTACTGATTATGAGCCGCAGTCATGTTTTGTGGCGGTAAGCGGCGCTAATGTTGTCGGGTACATTATAGGCGCAAAAGATACGCGGATAATGAATAAAATTTTTTACGCAAAGATATTTTTTTCTTTATTGATAAAGGCATTTTGCAGGGGGGTATTTTTTGATAAAATTAATCTAAAGTTTTTCTTTTATCTTTTAAGAAGCGTTTTAAGAGGAGAATTCTTCTGCCCTAATTTTTCTAAAAATTTTCCTGCCGTTCTCCACATTAATCTTAGATACGGCGCAAGGGGGCAAGGCATAGGCGCTTCATTGATAAAGCATTATTTAGATTATTTAAGGCAAAATAAAATAGCAGGGGTCCATTTTGGCACTTTTTCCGATAGGGCAGGAGATTTTTTTCTTGCGATGGGGTTTGATGTCTTATCAAAAGGTAAACGCACTTACTTAAAGCCTTATGTTAGAAGAGAGGTTAATTTTTATTTATTCGGAATGAAATTGTGATGCAAGGCAAACAGGAGACTTTAAAAGATAAAATAATTAGGCTGCTTAAATTAAACAACTCTCCTCATGAGATTGCCTTAGGCGTGGGCCTCGGCGCTTTTATCGCGATTATGCCGTTGTATGGCCTGCATACAATAATGGTAATTATTGCCGCGCTATTAATACGGCGGGTTAACAAAATCGCGCTTTTAGTTGGGACGAATGTTTCTTTGCCGCCCACCGTGCCATTTATTACTTGGATTGGCTATAGCATAGGAAGGTTTATTTTAGGCAATGATTATCCTGCTTTTAATTGGCTTGATTTTAAGCATTTCAGTCTTAAGAATTTTATGCAGTTTTATTATCTTTTATTTGTAGGCAGTTTAATTGAAGGGTTTATTTGCGCGATAATTTTATATTTTCTTACCAGACATTTCGTTAAGAAACACCTTTCACCCAAGAATTCCGCAATAACCCTTAAATAATATTAGTAGTTCGTCTATAAATCTTCAAAATACTTCCAAATCCCCACCATAG
>JASEHM010000141.1 GCA_030018895.1 Candidatus Omnitrophota bacterium | reverse complement strand
AGAGAGGGTATGACAGAATGGATGCCCGTTTTCACGGGCATGACAAAAACGGGAGACGAGAACTTCCGGAAGCTGAACTGTTACACATACTTACCTTCTTATTTTGGAAAATCGAATTTTATCTCCACATCTTTTTTTTCTTCTTCACTAACGTTAAATAATTCCTTATCCTGCATATTTAACATGCCTGCCACCCACATATCCGGAATCTGATGAATTTTTATATTATAATTGTTCACCGAATCATTGTAAAATTCCCTGCGGTCGGCAATCTGACTCTCTAGATAACTGGCGCGCTGCTGAAGCTGAAGAAAATTCTGGTTTGCCTTTAGATCCGGATAGTTTTCTGCCACAGCAAAAAGATGCCTTAATAAACCGCTTAACTCCCCTTCTTTTAAGGCAGAATTCGCAACCCCCTTAGCCTGTATACAGGCGGTCCTTGCCGCAGTAATCTTCTCAAGCGTCTCTCTCTCATATTTCATATAACCTTCACAGATCTTTACTAACTTAGGGATTTCATCATAACGCTGCTTCAGAAGTACCTCAATATTCGCCCAAGCTTTCTGGATATTACGCGATAGCCTAATCAAACCATTATAAATTGAAATAAAATACGATACTATCCCCACTACAACAAAAATCAATAAAGCAGCAACCATAACACCTATAATACTCATCTCTCCCTCCTTTTTGCTCTAAAATCTGAAGGCTTTTAACCGCACTAATAAATATCCCAATGACGCCAAACTTAAAGCAGCGCCGCCATAAATACCCAAAAGAGACTCCCAAAATAATTTTTTGATTAATTCCTTTTCACTGCGGTTAGAGATTATAAATATCTTTTCTGTATCTCCTTTACCAATTATTACATCCGCTGAGTTTTCTAATGAAACGCTCTTTAAGGTATCCTCAAGCAATTCCTGCTCTAGTTTCACCATTGCCAAATCCCATTCTTGTATACTTATTTCTCCGTCTTTATTTATATCCACCTCCTTCATCTTTTGCGGATTATTCTTTAATTCTTCTATGCGCCGCATAACAACATTCCTATAATCTGTATTAGGGGCATCTGTCTTCTTTGCTGAACCTAACACATAAATATTCTCCCCGTCCAGAATAAACCATTCTTTAAACCGCAAGGGACGGCTGCCTAACCAACTTTGATAACTTATCCAGTTTCCCTCCATAAACTCTCTTAAATTAGCGGGAATTACCTTTCCGATACCTGTTTTAAATTTATATCTAAGAGGTAAAATTAATTCTGCGCTTTGAGGATACACCATAATTTTTCCAGTTCTATCATCTAACCCAAAAGGACAATAAAAGCTATTGCCTGAAGCAATTGTCACCCATCTCCCGGATTTACCGCTGCTTCTATACTCTTCTATTAAATACCTAAATAATACACATTCTGTCTTTGTAAGAGGGGCTTTAAGAATAGCTGTTCCTTTAGCTTTGCCGCTAAGTTCAACTAAACCCATAGCCATACCACGAACAGTAGAGGTAGGAATATTCTCTACTAATCTTTTTCTGCGCAGGCGTTTAAAACCCCAAAAAAAAGACCATATACCAAAACAGAAACCAAATATTGCATATCCAATACCGCGATTATCACTCATATTTTCTTCTTATAACCCTGTTTTTATATGTAAATATCCCAAGAATAATAAAATATGCTATAAAGCCTATAAGCATACTGACTACAACATACCCGGCTATTATCGGAAAAATAACCTTTAAAACGGATAATTTTAACAAATGTCCCCAGTGAAAATCCTTTAAAAACCTTGACCAATCCTGCGAAATATCCTGCCAGCTTGTTTTCATTATCCAAGAGCCTATTCTTACAGATAAAATAAATGTTATAAAACTTATCCATGTGTTCGTAAGAAGCGCGCCTAATAACGCAGCTGCGCGGTTTAGACGCAATACCCAGGCTAAGAATAAAGCTGCAATTGGGCCAGTTCCGGGAAAATTTCCTAAAAATACGCCTAAGCCAAATCCTAAGGCAATTCTTTGAGAAGTATCATTAATCCCAAAGAGTTTAACGTATAATAACTTAAAAAACTGCTGAATAGCATTAATCTTTTCCATTATTAGATTCTTAAATCCCGCCTTATGAGCGAACTAGAATAACCCTAAACACTAAACTGATTTTATATTTGTACCTAAAAACCTCTTCAGACCGCCTGATTCTTGAATCCAGCCATTATACAACCCTGCCTTTTCTAAAACTGTTTGGGCAGATTCATATTCCTCATAAGTTATGCGTCGACTCAAATCCTCAATTCCAGCCGCCTTATAACAAGGATGATACTGGCTCATCAGGCTTACATAAGTTTCTTTTGAAAGATTTTGGGCAATAAATTCCATTATCTTCTCTGTACCGGCAATATTATAAGGAAGGACAAGATGCCTTATAATAAGCCCCCTCTTTATTATACCCTCTTCATCTATTTTAGCAACACCAACCTGGCTTTGCATCTGTTTAACTGATTCCTGATTATGTTTTCGATAATCAGGAGCATGCGAATACTTATTCGCCTGTTCTTCATCCGCATAGCGCATATCAGGAAGATATATGTCTATTATACCATCTAATAGTTTTATAATCTGGGGCAATTCATAACCACCAGTATTATACACTAAGGGTATTTTTAGGCCTCCTTCAATCGCAATCTTAAGGGCTCCTAAAATTTGCGGCATAACGTGTGTAGAAGTAACCAAGTTTATATTATGACAATTTAAACGCTGCAACTCTAACATAAATCGCGCCAGCTCTTTGAGGCCAACCTCCCTGCCCTTACCTTCCTGGCTAAACTCATAATTTTGGCAATATACGCAAGCCATATTGCAATGGGAAAAAAAGATTGTGCCTGAGCCTTGCGTGCCTGATATAGCTGGTTCTTCTCCGCGATGCGTCATATAGCTGTATACCATAGGTTTTAATCCTGTCTTACAAAATCCCTTTTCATTCTTTAGACGGTTTACCCCGCATCTACGCGGACAGATAGAACAAGACTCAAGCAGCTTAAATGTTTTCTCTATAATTTTATCTAAGCTGCCATTTTGGAAAGATTTAAGGTACGAAGGGTGCATTTCTAAATAGTTGAACAGTATGCATAATTCCTTACGTCACAGCGAGCCCCGAAAAGGCGAAACAATCTCAAAAACGGGATTGCTTCGGGCCTGCTTCGGCTTCGCCTCGCAGTCCCTCGCAATCAGACTGTGTCGCAATTCGTATTTTTCGTCATTGCGAGGAGCGAACGAAGTGAG
>JASEHM010000140.1 GCA_030018895.1 Candidatus Omnitrophota bacterium | reverse complement strand
ATCTCAAAATACATTTCGCGTCGATAAGTAACGTCTAATTTGGACACGAGTGATATTTAACCTTAAGCAGGCATAAACCTTTTGCCGGAGCTGTTGGCCCGGCAAATATCCTGTTAGCTGAATGTAATATCTTTTTTATACTTCCAACAGGAAATTTACCTCTTCCTATCTCAAGAAGCGTACCTGTAATATTTCTTACCATATTATACAAAAACCCATCTGCCTCTATCTCAATTACTAAAAACGCAGTAGATATAGGGCAAAGAGTGCAGGAAGAAGTTTTTCTAATGCTTATTTTTTTTATAGTACGGAAGGTATCTTTAATATTACTGTTGCTGGCGCAAAAGGCCTTAAAATCATGCCTGCCTAAAAGGGCATTAGCCTCATCCTGCATTAACCTGATATTCAAAGGATAGGGATAATGATAAACTGTGTTTCGCAGCAACGGTTGTGAAAAAGAGCGGTTTAATATTGTATAACGATAAACCTTTGTCTTTGCTGAGAACCTGCTGTGAAAATTCAAAGGCGCATCAAAAACCTTATTTACGCTGATATCCTCTGGCAGGAGCCCGTTTAAAGCTTTTTGCAATTTTTCCGGGCTGATATTATTATTAGTTTTAAAATTTGCTGTTTGTGCCCTGGCATGGACACCTGCATCAGTTCTTCCTGAGGCTATAATTTTAATTTTTTCCTGAAGGATCTTCTGGAGGGTTTTTTCAATTACCTCTTGAATGGACCAGCGATACTTGGCCCCTGAAGTATGACGATTCTGAATCTGCCAGCCGCAATAATTTGTTCCGTCGTATTCTATTTCAAGCCTGATATTACGCACTCGCTAAAGTTAAACATTCAGCAATCTGCACTGCGTTAGTCGCAGCGCCTTTACGCAAATTATCCGCTACAACCCAAAGCCAAAGGCCATTTTTTACAAAAGGGTCTTTTCTGACGCGTCCGATAAAAACCTCATCTTTTCCTTCTACATCTTTAGGCATAGGATAAAGATTATTTCGAGGCTCATCTATCAAGACTATGCCCGGCGCCTTAGAAAGGACATCTTTTACCTTATCCGGCTCTATTGGTTTTAGGGTCTCAAGATACACTGCCTCTGAGTGTCCTGTTCTTACAGGAACCCTGATGCAGGTAGCGGAAATTTTAATTTTCTTATCATGCATAATCTTATGTGTCTCATGCACTAATTTCCACTCTTCATTAGTATAGTCATCTTGAGCAAAACTGCCAATGTGCGGAAAGACATTAAAACCTAATTGCTGAGGTAAAGATTTCGCCTGATATCCTTTTATTCTGATATCCTGATATCTCAACCCCGCTATTTCTGTCAACTCCTCATTTAACTGTTCAACAGCAGCCTTTCCTGCGCCTGAGGCAGCCTGCAGAGTAGTTACAGCCACTCTTTTTATCCCCCATTTTTTATAAATCGGCCATAGGGCTGCAACCATTTGAATAGTAGAGCAATTCGGGTTAGCAATTATTCCTTTGTGTTTTTTGATATCTTTAGAATTAACCTCCGGAACAACCAAAGGTACATGGGGCATCATCCTAAAATCCGCGCCATTGTCAATTACCACTACACCTCTTTCTACTGCGCAAGAAGCATAAGTTGTCGCAGCCCCTTTTTCTCCTTCTGTGCCGGCAAATAAGGCGATATCTACACCGTCAAAACCCTCTGGAGAAATTGTCTCTACCGTGTATTTACAACTATCAACCTCAATCTCCCTACTTGAACGGGCAAAAACTTTTAAATTTCTTATAGGGAAATTACGTTGTCTTAAAACCCGCAACATCTCTATTCCTACTGCGCCTACGCCAATTACAGCTACATTATATTTTTTCATATTACTTCACTCGTGTCCAAATTAAAGCATACGCATCGTCGGTAAATACATTTTGAGATTCAGTTTTTCAAATCGTCATTGCGAGCCCCGCCGTAGGTGGGGCGAAGTAATCTCTTCCCGTCTGAGATTGCTTCGCTTCGCTCGCAATGACACACGTTTTACCATTGCGACACAGTCTGAATGACGGCTAATTTGGACAGTAATGATATTACTTCAGTAAAGATTCTGCTACTAAATCCCCTACCTCAGTTGTAGAATACCCCATTTTTCCAGCGGCGAGAGATTTTAATTTTGTCCTCACTATTTTTATTACCGCAGCCTCAATAGCGTACGCTGCTTTTACCTCGCCTAAGTTTTCTAACAACATCCCTAAGGCGCAAATCGCAGCTAAAGGATTAATCACATTTTTGCCTGTATATTTAGGCGCGCTTCCGCCAATAGGCTCAAACATTGACACACCAGAGGGGTTAATATTTCCACCGGCAGCAATACCCATTCCTCCCTGAATCATCGCGCCTAAATCAGTAATAATATCCCCGAACATATTATCCGTAACAATTACATCAAACCATTCCGGATTCTTCACAAACCACATTGTGGTTGCATCCACATGCGCGTAATCAGTGGTTATATCCGGATATTCTTCTGAAACCTCATTAAAAACCCTCTCCCATAAATCCCAGGCATAGGTCAAAACATTAGTCTTACCGCAAAGGGTAAGTTTTTTCCTTTTGTTACGCCTACGGGTATATTCAAAGGCATAACGGATACAGCGCTCTACGCCGCAGCGCGTATTATAAGAAATCTGAATAGCTGTCTCGCTCTCGCTTCCTTTATCTTTAAACTCCCCCATGCCTTTATATAGCCCTTCTGAATTTTCCCGCACCACTACAAAATCAATATCCTCAGGCCTCTTATCTTTTAAAGGACAAAACTTAGGGTCATAAAGCTTTACCGGCCGCAAGTTTATATATTGATCTAAAGAAAATCTTAAATTCAGAAGTATACCTGTTTCCAATATGCCCGGCTTTACTTCAGGATGGCCGATTGCGCCCAGATAAATCGCTGAATATTTCTTTAGCTCATCAACATCTTGGGCATCTAATGTCTTGCCTGTTTTTAGATAGCGCTCTGCGCCAAAATCAAATACTTTAGTTTCATACTTAAAATTATATTTTTGGCTGGCAGCCTCTAAAACCTTAAGCCCTTCACTGATTACCTCCGGCCCTGTCCCATCGCCGGGAATCACTGCTATTTTATACATATATTTCTCCATTGCTGTCCAAATTAGCTGCTAGTGCATTGTAACATTAGTTTTTAATAGTTTATTGTCATTGTCCGGCTTGACCGGATAATCCAGATACCAAAGAGCATTTCTGGATTCCTCGAACAAGTCGGGGAATGACAAACTATCAAGAATTTATGTTACAATGCACTAGAGTGTCATTCCCGCAATCTTTAAGCGGGAATCCACGAC
>JASEHM010000013.1 GCA_030018895.1 Candidatus Omnitrophota bacterium | reverse complement strand
ATTTTGAGCGAAGCAGAGTTGGGTATTCGGCTTCGAAGCAATTTCGCCTTTGATTTTACGATACCCTGCAGCTCGCTGCGGGGAGCTTCATTGAACCTTAATGCCTATCCTGCTTTCGTCCTTAACATACTGCTTGATAATACTTATAAACGCCTCAGCATAAGTTTCGAGTTTATGTTCACCCACTCCAAATACTGCGGCAAAGGCCTCGCGGGTTTTGGGTTTTAGCGACGACATATCCTTAAGCGATTTATCGCCAAAAATAATGTAAGCAGGAACTCCCCGCTCTTGAGCTAATTCCGCCCTCTTTTTGCGCAGCAACTCAAATAATCCTTCGTCCACTCCTGCCCAGTCTTCATATCTTTTTTCTTTTTGTTTTAAACGGGCTTCTTTCTTCTTCTTAGCTATTAATGGTTTAGCTAACATCACGTCCATCTCACCTGCCAGAAGCCGCCTGCCGGAATCAGTCAAAGAAAGCGTTGAATATTCTCCTTGGCGCCTTAAGAAACCTTGAGCCAGGAGCTGTTCAATCATATAACGGATATAAGTAAGCGGCTCAGGAGACATCTTTCCAAAACCCGGGAATAACTCATGCCTCCAGCGGCTAATCTGATCTGTAATATTACCTTTTAAGATATTAGCAATATAACCCGCGCCAAAACCTCCTCTATTAACAAGGGCGAGGTTCTCTACGCACCTTAAAACATCCTGCCCTATTTTTAAAGGATCCTCAACCATTTCTACTTCTTGCAAACAATAATCGCAGGAGGCACAGCTATGCTTAGCATAATCCTGATTAAAATAATTTACAATTTCTTTGTGCCGGCACTGAGGCCGACTGCAAAAATTATACATCACCTGCAATTTATCCATCATCACATCTTTATTCGCTGACTGCCCTAAAAAAAAACTCCAAATTCGAAAATCCCCTCCTCCATAGAACATATAACAGTGCGCACTTAAGCCATCCCTTCCTGCGCGGCCGGTTTCCTGATGATAATGCTCAATGCTCTTAGGCATTGCCGCATGAATTATGAAACGGATATCTGTACGGTCTATACCCATGCCAAAAGCCACTGTAGCAACGATAAGATTAGTTTCCTCATGAATAAAACTTTCTTGATTAATATGGCGCTCTTCATCTAAAAGCCCGGCATGATAGGGAAGATTTTTTATTCCAAGCCTATTGAGCTGCGCTGAGATATTATCAACGTCATCCCGCTTGAGGCAATAAATAATTCCTGCCTCTTGCTTATGCCTGTTTAAGACTTCTCTTATCTGAGAAATAATATTCGTACGCGGGCAAATCCGATAAAATAAATTCGGCCGATCCACAGAAGCAATATTAATCTGCGGCTTATCTAACCTTAATTGCTTTAAGATATCCGCCTGCACTTCTTTAGTGGCTGTGGCAGTAAAGGCATGTATGTTAACAGGCGCAAAATCCTCCTTTATGATCTTGAGGTTACGATAATCCTCTCTAAAATCATGGCCCCAATGACTGATACAATGCGCCTCGTCAATTACAAAAAATGATACTGGAATTGACTTTAATAAATTAACGGTGTATTCAGTGTGCAGGCGCTCAGGCGAAATATATAAAAGCTTAACCTTGCCCTGGCGGATACGGCTGATTATCTCTTTTTGTTTCTCAGCTGTAAGGCTTGAGTTAAGGTATTCTGCTTCAATACCCATATCCCTTAGGCTATCCACCTGGTCCTTCATCAAAGAAATCAACGGCGAAATTACTATTGCAAGCCCTTCTTTAAGCAAGGCAGGAAGCTGAAAACACAAGGACTTACCGCCGCCAGTAGGCAGAATTGTCAAGGTATCCTGGCCATCCAAAACAGCCAAAATCGTATCCTCTTGCCATGGCCGGAACTGCTCATACCCCCAATGCCGTTTAAGACAAGCAAACATTTCATGAGAAATATATTTTTCTGGCATAATAATGCGCCTCTCTTTAAAATTAGAAGTAGTTATAGTAAAAACTATACGCTATTTTTGCGCTGGAACTGGCAGGCCTAAAAAACTCAAGGGTAATTCATAAAAAAAATAATAACACCCAACAGAATTTATATATTTTAACACATCCTTATATTCCGGTTTTTTAAACCAGTCATTTAGAATATAGGTATACTTAACAGAAATACCTAATGGCGCAAGCAGGCGTTTGTATTCTTTATTTTTAAAATCGCAAGTTTGTAATTTCTCATCTACCGAACCATTTACCTCCTGGAATTTAATCTCAATAATATACAGTATTTTGTCAGAAAAAATTAAAATTGCCTCGTCCGGCAATAATTTTTTAGATATTATCGCTAAATAATCAATATTATTCGGCTCTAGTAAGTTCTTATAAAGTTTATGTTTGCCAAAAAATTCTGCTACTTCTTGATCATGGAAATATACTTTATCGTTTTTAACTGCATACCCGACTAACCCGTCTAAGAGCCTTTTCATTGCGACTCTTGATTCAAACCTTAAACCCGTAATTGTTTTACCGCCACCTCTTCTGTTTTTTTTCATTTTATCGTCTTAATAGCAAACTACGCTGTTCGTCCTTTATTCTTTTTATGGAAACTTTTAGATATTCCTCTTCCAACTCAATTCCTATGAATTGCCTGCCTTCTTTTAAAGCTGCTAAGCCTGTTGTACCGCTTCCACTAAAAGGATCTAAAACTATATCGTTGTGGCGTGTTGAAGCTAATATAATTCTATTCAATAGCTCCAAAGGCTTCTGCGTAGGATGCTTTCCATATATTTTTTCTAACTGGCCAGGAGCCTTAATAGACCATAAGCTGAGCATCTGCTTATTATTGTTTATTTTTTTCATTAAGTTATAATTAAAATAGTGTTTACTCTCCTTATTCTTGGCTGCCCAGAGGATAGTTTCGGTGGAATGGGTAAAATAGCGACAACTTAAATTTGGCGGAGGATTAACTTTAAACCAAGCAATATCATTTAATATTTTATAACCTAAATTTTGCATAGCTGAACCTACGATATAGATAATATGCGAAGTGCCAGAAACCCAAATTGTGCCGTTAGGCGCGAGAACTCGCTGGCACTCCCTTAACCATCGCTGCGTAAAAATATAGGTTTCTTCCAACCCCTTTGATACATCCCATCTCCCTTTATTAACAGAAACTTTTTTTCCAGATTGACAGGTAAAGCCGCCATTAGAAAGAAAATACGGCGGATCGGCAAAAATCATATCAATGGAATTCTCTGGAAACTCAGGCAGAACATCAAAACAATTCTCTTTATAAAGAATTGTTTTGTGTTTCTTATCTTCAAAATAATAATTAGGTAAATTAACAAGTAACCCAAAGATATCTTTTTTACTAACTGTTTTTTCTTGCGTAAGTGTCGGCATAGGCATTAAAAATGACAACTGATATATTTCTTCCCGCATATCTACCACCTCCTACTATAATTGACGTAAAAAGTGGCGAAATCTAACAATTATTTTTTACTTTTTCTTCCAAGTGATTCATCTCAACACACACCAAAGGTGCTAACTATTTTAAATAGCGTTTCCATTAAGAGATTAATTTTATACTTTTGTCCCGCCAACGGCAAGGCGAAAGTATAATAGAAAGGTACCCTGGCCATCCAAAACAGCCAAAATCGTATCCTCTTGCCATGGCCGAAACTGCTCATACCCCCAATGCCGCTTGAGACAGGCAAACATTTCATGAGAAATATATTTTTCTGGCATAATGAAGCTCCGCCCTGCTCATAAGGTGGGGCGATTTTGTGGCCGCGAATGTATAATATAAGACGTTAATTAAAAACACCAAGCTGCTTTGCTCTTTTTATATCTCTAAGCACAGCCGGCCTTTTATTTTTAAGAGGATAATCTAAACCGAGATGCTTCCATTTATGTTTTCCAAGAGTATGATACGCTAGAAACTCAAAATTACAACAATAATGCAGGCTGCGCACCAATTCTCCTAATTCTTTTAGATCCTGCTCTGAATCATTTACCTCAGGCACAAGTACATAACGTATCCAGTATTGTTTTTTATTATCTTCAAGCAAGGTAATAAACCGTAATACTTGTTCCAACGTCTTTGAGGTGAGGCGCTGATGCAGGTTTTTATCTACTGCCTTCACGTCTAAAATAAACAGATCTACCAAAGGTAGAAGGCCGGATAGTTTTAGCTCATCACTAAGACGATAGAACGCGCTTGTATCTATGGCTGTATGTATCTGTTTGTTTTTACATGCTGATAGCAGTTGGCGTAAAAAGCCTATCTGCAGGAGCGGTTCTCCTCCGGAAAGAGTTACCCCGCCGCCAGAAGAAACAATATAAGGCAGGCACCTGTCTATCTTATCTACTATTTCTTGGACGCTTACGGTTCTTCCAGCACCTTCCTCCCACGTATCAGGATTCTGGCAATAAAGACAACGGCCAATACAGCCTTGAAAAAAAACAATGGACCTGATACCTGGACCCTCATGGACGCCAAAGGTTTCAAATGAGTGAATATTGCCCGTAATCTTTGCGTCCTTACATATTCTCATGAAATGTTCTTGCCAAAACTTCCTTTTGCTGTTCTGTGGATAATTTATTAAAATGCACTGCATATCCGGATACCCTGATAGTAAGCTGTGGATACTTATGCGGATTCTTAATAGCGTCTTTTAGCGTCTCTTTATCAATAATATTAATATTTAAATGATGCGCGCCTTTAGCAAAGTATCCGTCTAAAAGAGCCTTTAAATTTGCGATTCTGTTTTTATGCGCGCTGCCCAAGGTATAAGGAAGCGCGGTAAACGTATTAGATATTCCATCCCGGCATTCAGTGTAAGGAAGCGCGGCTACTGAATTAAGCGAAGCAATAATCCCGTTTTCATCCCTGCCATGCATAGGACTGGCGCCCGGGGCAAAGGGCATGCCTTTAGCTCTTCCGTCAGGGGTAGCGCCTGTTTTTCTGCCATACATCACATTCGAGGTTATGGTAAGTATGGATATTGCTGGTATTGAATCCTTATAAAGTTTATGTTTTTTTAATTCTGCCAGAAATAAATTAACCAAATCCACTGCCCTGCCATCCACATTATCATCATCGTTTCCGAATTTCGGGAAATCACCTTTAATTTCAAAGGAAGTAGTCAGGTTCTTTTTATTCCTGACAGCTTTTACTTTAGCGTAACGTATAGCGCTTAAAGAATCACTGACAACAGAAAGCCCGGCAATGCCAAATGCCATATAGCGGGTAAGCGCGGTATCTAGAAATGCCATCTGCGCCCTTTCATAATAGTAGGTGTCATGCGAAGAATGGATAATATTAAGCGTATCAACATAGGTTTTAACGGTCCATCTTAAAACCTGCAAGAATTTTTCCTTTACTTCATTATGACTTAAGGGATTAGATTGTATAGGCGCTATATCCGGAATAACCTTTTCTCCGCTTATTTCATCCCTGCCCTCATTTAAGGCATAGAGAAGCACTTTAGGTAAATTACAGCGTGCCCCAAAATATTGCATTTCCGAGCCATTTTTTAAGAGAGAAACACAGCAGGATATACTATAATCATCTCCTCCGATAAGGCGCATCATATCATCATTTTCATATTGTATAGAACTGGTTTTTATTGATACCTGCGCGCAAAACTCCTTAAAGGTTTCAGGAAGCTGTCTTGACCAAAGTATTGTAAGGTTCGGCTCAGGCGCAGGGCCTAAATTAAAAAGTGTCTGTAAAAACCTATACGAGGTCTTTGTTATTTTATGCCTTCCGTCTATCCCCATACCGGCGATGCTTTCCGTAATCCACACCGGATCCCCTGCAAATATTTCTGAATACGCCTTAGGCCGCAAATGCCTTACCAGCCGCAGTTTTATCACGAAATCATCTATCAGCTCTTGCGCCTGTTCTTCTGTAATAATCCCTTGCTTTAAATCAGTTTCAATATATATATCAAAAAAATTACTCACACTGCCAAGGCTCATAGCAGCGCCATCCTGCTCTTTTATCGCGGCTAAGTACATAAGATATGTCCATTGGACAGCCTCCCTTGCGTTTAACGCTGGCCTTGAAAGGTCAAACCCATAAATATTACCCAATGTGATAATATCCTTAAGCGCAGTAATTTGCTCAGCTATTTCCCCTCTTAGCTTTATTGCCTCTTGAGTAGAATAGCCTTCAAGTATCTCTTTATCATGATTTTTTGCCGCAATAAGTTTATTAACGCCGTAAAGCGCCCCCCGCCTATAATCGCCTATTATCCTTCCTCGGGAATAATTATCCGGCAACCCAGTAATTAAGCCGGTGTGCCTGGCTTTCAGTATGTCGCTAGTATAAGAATCAAACACCGCGTCATTATGGGTTTTACGGTATTTAGTATATATTTCTTTCACATGAGGGCTTAATTTATAACCATAATCTTCGCAAGCCTCCTCTACAAGCCGTATCCCGCCCAAAGGCTTAATAGCCCTTTTTAACGGCTCATCTGTCTGTAGCCCCTTAATTATTTCCAATTTTTCATCTATATAACCGGGTTTATGGCTGGTTATGGTAGAGACGGTTTTTGTGTCTATTTTATAGACGCCGCCATTTACTCTTTCTTTCTCAAACAGCTTCAGGCATTTGTTCCAAAGAGTTTTTGTTCTGGCTGTAGGTTGTTTTAAAAAAGCTTCATCTCCATCGTAAGGGGTATAGTTTCTGTTAATAAAATCCCTTACATCTATTGTCTTATCCCATCTTCCTCTTAGAAACATATTAACACCACCTCTCTTGCGCATTCTGGTTTTCTGAATATATACAAAAAAAAGCAAGAGTTACCTCCTGCCTATTTTATTAGAGGCCGCCTAAATTACTAAAACTACAGAAGATTAATGCGAATGCGGACGAAATTTATACCGCTTTTGAATGTGATGCCGTTTTACGTCTTTACGTAAAGGCTCCTGCCTATATTCAGAAAACTCTTCAAAAGGAATTTCGGGGTGCTTTGATACAGGGAGAGTAGACCTGATAAGTTTTTCAATATCACGGACATCGCGGCTCTGGTCAGGAGTGGCAAAAGAAATCGCGTGCCCGCGGCACCCTGCCCGAGCAGTGCGGCCGATACGATGCACATAATTTTCCGCATCTTCGGGAAGATCATAATTAATAACTAACTCTATACCAATCACATCAATACCCCGAGATGCAATATCCGTGGCCACAAGCACTTTAAACCTGCCGGATTTAAAACCATCCAGCGCCTCGCGGCGCTGCCCCAGGGAACGGTTAGAATGTATTTCTGCCGCGCTATATCCCATATCCCGGATTGACATCGTAATCTTACGCGCATTATGTTTTGTCCGCGAAAACAAAAGAACTGAACCGTGATATTGCGCCAATAATTTATTGAGGAGGCGCAGCTTCGCTTCTTTCTTAACAATAAATAATTCCTGGGTTACAAGTTCTACCGTAGTCCCGGAGGGAGCAATTTCAACAGAAACCGGCAGCTTCATATAAGAAGCTGCTATCTGCATGATTTCTTTAGGGATAGTCGCGGAAAAAAGCATGGTCTGCCTGTTTTTCGGCAGAAACTTAAGGATTTTCGTAATTTGCGGGGCAAACCCCATATCAAGCATCCGGTCTGCCTCATCAAGCACGAGCATCACCACCTCATTCGGAAGAAAATTCCACTGGCTCATATGGTCTATGAGCCGTCCGGGAGTCGCAATCACTATACGGGGATTCTTACGCAGCGCCTGTATCTGCCCTGGCATAGGGGCCCCGCCAATAAGGCAAACGGTCTTCATTCCAAATGACTGGGCTATCCCCTGAAAAGCATCGTCAATCTGGATAGCCAATTCACGCGTAGGCGCAATAACCAACCCCACCCCCTTCATCCTTGCAAGGCGCTGCACCATGGGTATAGCAAAAGCGTGAGTTTTACCTGTACCAGTCTGCGCAATACCAATAACATCCCTGCCTTCAATCGCAAGGGGAATGGCTTTAAACTGAATCGGCGTCGGAATCTTAAACTTCATACGCCCTAAAATATCCAAAATCTTCGGCGCAATACCCAGTCCGTAGAAACTTCTGTCAGGCTGATTATTCTCCTGTATCAAACTATCTGCATTAAGCGTTTTATGCGTCATTATATTTTAGAAAACTTCTGCCTGCGCTTCTAAGCAGAAGCACTTCATCTCCTCTGTCCCTTTTATTCTCTCTTAATTCCTAATTGTCAATTATACAGCCATTCCTCTATTAAAGCAAGGATTATCTCATTTCTGGCCTCAACTAACATAACCCTTTAAACTGTAAAAACTAATTACTTTTCCATCTCAAAGAGACAGACATTTACAACACAACTCTTAGAAATTCTGTAAAAAAGCATTCAGAGATAGTATAATTTGCTGTGGATTTGGAGGACAACCGGGAATATGAAAAATAACGGGCAAAATATTTTGAACGCCTAAGCAGGTATAATAAGAATCCCTGAACAAACCTCCCATGTAAGCACACTCACCCATTGTAATTACAAACTTTGGTTCGGGCATGGCTTCATAGGTTTTCTTAAGCGCAAGCACCATGTTTTTGGAAACCGGACCAGTAACTAATAACGCATCCGCATGCCGCGGCGAAGCGACAAAATCTATCCCAAAACGTTGGATATCATACATCGGATTTAAACAGGCGATAATTTCGGATTCACAAGCCCCGCAGGAACCGGTGTCAACTTCCCGGATGTGCAATGACCTGCCAAATCTAGCATGAATAAGCCCTTTAAGCTCCCTCCCCATCTTCTCTACCTCGGGAGGACATGTTAAGCTGACAGTATCAATCGGGATAGTAACTTTCCCTTTTTTGATGCTATTTTTTAAAATATTCAAGCTCATAAATCGTTCCCCGAATAAGATAAATCAAAGCTTTTATTGCAAAGCGGAAAATCCGGAATGATATTACCTAATACCGCGAAGGAAAGTCCCTCCCAATTCTGAAATGAAGGATCAACAATTTTGCAACGCTCAATCTTACCTTTAATATTCACCCGCAACCATATTCGTACAGGTCCGCGCCAGGCCTCTATGCATCCGATAGCAAATCCATCTTTTACTGAAATATTCTGCTTAATCTGCGGTTGGCAGGTCTTTAGTTTTTCCAAACACTGTTTTATCAAATTAATGGATTCTTTTACTTCGTGATATCTAACTTGCAATCGAGCTGCTATATCTCCTGTATGTTCCTTCGCAACCTTAAATGATAAACTCTCATATAGGGACTGTTTCAAAACTCCCAAAAAATAATTTTCCCGGCTGAGTTTATGTTTTTTCTGTCTTCCGAGGTGTTCAATTCTCTGGTTCTGCCTGTTTTTTTGAAGATTTTGTTTCTTTTAGGCAGAATAATCCCTTACCCCGCTTTGACGGGGGCAAACAATGGTGGCGAATTGATTACCAACAACCTTTTAACATTAAAAACAATCGCCTCCAGAAATATTTGTAATTGGACTTTTAGCAAACCGCGATATCTTGCTCTGCGCTCCCATTTCGAAAATACACTCTCAAACGGCGAGCGTATACTTGTTAACCAACGGTCTTTATTTTTGTTTTTTCCTTTCATATTATTCTTCAGAATCGCTCCGCTATGACAGCCTTTTGTAATTATTGTTTCCTGCGCCGACTTCAAGCAGTACGCTTTATCACCAACAAGAGACTGTTGCAAAACGTCAAATTTTGCGTCATTCTGAGGCCAAAAGCCAAAGAATCTCGATGCTGATGAGATTTTTCGCTTCGCTCAAAATGACGAAAAATAGCATTTCGCAACAGTCCCAACAACCATTCCGCCTTCCGGACAAATTAATTCCAAAGCGTCCTGCTCCGAAACATTCGCTGCTGTTACCGCCACTTTCCGGATTAAACCTGAGCCCATATCCACGCTGGCATGCGCCTTGTAACCGTACCAAAACTTATCTTTGCCTTTGCATCCAAACCGAGCGTCTTTATCCGCACTGTATTCTTTGATATTTTGGTTATTTAATTTTTCTGCCCCGTCTTCCAACGCTTTATCACGCTCCGCCCATGTTGTTTCTTTGGTTTTAATTGCTGTCGCGTCCACAAATGTGAATACCTTGCGTAAAATGTGTTTTTCTTCAGTTCTTTCCATAAT
>JASEHM010000139.1 GCA_030018895.1 Candidatus Omnitrophota bacterium | reverse complement strand
AGATTGCTTCGTCCTGCACCATACGATGTGGCTTTGGCTAAAGGAAGCCAAACCATTGCCTTCTGGCTTGCAGGGCTCGCAATGACGGTGTTTTTGTCATTATGACATAGTCTGATTGCGAGCGAAGCGAAGCAATCTCTATCTGATGGAAAAAGAAGGGTATGTGTATTTGTTGACCAATAAGATGAACACGGTAATATATACTGGTGTTACGAACAATTTAGAAAAGAGAATTTACGAGCATAAGGAAAAATTAGTCGAAGGGTTCACTAAAAAATATAAGGTTGATAAGATAGTCTATTATGAAGTATTTGACGGTATAGAAGAGGCAATTGTCAGAGAGAAACAAATTAAAGCCGGCTCCAGAAAAAAGAAGATAGGATTAATTACGAGCAGTAATCCGGATTTTAAGGATTTGTATTATCAGCTGTGAGATTGCTTCGCCCTGCACCATACGGTGTGGCTTTGGCTAAAGGAAGCCAAACCACTGCCTTCTGGCTTGCAGGGCTCGCAATGACAATTTATGAAATCCCACACGCAATATCTATGGTTTAACACTAAAAACCGCCACGAGTTTCTTAACATTACTCCGCAGGTCGAGGAAGCCGTCTAGAAAAGCGGCATTAAAGAAGGCCTTTGCCTTGTGAATGCAATGCATATTACCAGTTCGGTTTTTACGCACGATTAGAACTCAATGTCGAAGAGTGGCTAAGTTCAAGTTTAGGATATACAGAGTATTTATATGAAAGATAAAAGTACTGCAATGTCCCCAAAAGGGGAAATAGTTATTTATCAGACCAAAGATAAAAAAGTTCAGCTTAAGGTTAAGCTTGACAGGGAAACCGTTTGGCTTACGCAGGCTAATATAGCGTCGCTTTTTAAGACGGATCGCAGCGTAATTACGAAACATCTACGCAACATCTTTAATTCAAAAGAGTTAGATGAAAAAAGCAATGTGCAAAAAATGCACATTGCTTTTTCTGATAAACCGGTTAAGTTTTATAATCTCGATGTTACGATCTCTGTTGGTTATCGGGTTAATTCATTGCGCGCGACTCAGTTTCGTATATGGGCTACCGGTATTTTAAGGAAACATTTGATTGACGGTTATACTCTGAATGAAAACCGCCTGCAGCAATGTGCTATTAAATTGCAAGCCTTGCAAAAAGCAATAAAGCTGATAGGCAGTACGAAGGATCGTAAGCAACTTGAATATAGGGAGACCATGGGATTGCTTGAGGTTATTAGCGATTATAATTATGCGCTCGGGCTTTTGGATGACTACGATTACAAGCGCCTTAAGATATCCCGGACCTCAAAAGAGGAGAAGTTTGTCTTAACCTATGAAGCTGCCATGAAGGTAGTGAAAGAACTCGGGAAGAGATTTGGCGGCTCAGGCCTTTTTGGGGCAATGCGCGATCAGTCTTTCAAAAGCTCAATAGCCTCAATCTACCAAACATTTGGCGGCAAGGAGCTCTATCCGAGCATTGAAGAAAAGGTGGCGAATTTGCTCTATTTTATCGTTAAGAACCATTCTTTTGTGGATGGAAATAAACGCATCGCCGCGTCGATATTCTTGTGGTTTTTGGAAAAGAACGGTATACTATATAAAGAAGACGGCGCAAAGCGCATAGCAGATAACGCCTTGGTGGCGCTTACGTTAATGATCGCCGAAAGTAACCCCGGCGAACGGGATGCCATTGTTATGTTAGTAGTAAATTTGATAAATAAAAATAATTAAAAAGAGAATGCTTTTATGAAATCCCATACGCAATATCTATGGCTTAACACTAAAAACCGCTACGAGCTCCTTAACATTACTCCGCAGGTCAAGGAGGCCGTTGAGAAAAGCGGTATAGAGGAGGGCCTTTGCCTTGTGAATGCAATGCATATTACCAGTTCGGTTTTTATAAATGACGATGAAGAAGGCTTGCATCAGGATTTTAGCGTTTGGTTAGAAAAATTAGCCCCATATGGGAAGGATAAATATAAACATAATTTAACCGGCGAGGATAATGGTGATTCCCATTTAAAAAGAACTATTATGGGAAGAGAAGTGGTGGTTGCGATAAGTGCCGGGAAATTAGATTTTGGGCCATGGGAGCAGATATTTTATGGCGAGTTTGACGGTAGGCGGAAAAAACGGGTGCTGATAAAAATAATAGGAGAGTAAGATTTATGGGCTTAACCATGTGCACCGCGGGGGTGTACGCTCGGTGCAGGCTTGAAGGATGGGAAAATGAGAATTAAGGATACTGAAATTAAGATTATACAGGGGGATATTATTGAATTAAAGGTGGATGCTATTGTTAATGCCGCTAATAATAAATTAGTTATGGGGGGCGGTTTAGCCCTTGCCATAAAGAGAAAAGGCGGCAGAATAATAGAGGATGAGGCAGTAAAAAAAGGGCCGATTAATATAGGGGAGGCAATTGCTACTTCTGCAGGAAGTCTGTCTGCCCAATACGTGATTCATAGCGCAACCATGGGAATGGATTTTCAGACGGATGAGGTTAAGATCAGGGATTCCTGCAAAAATGCCTTAAGGGTTGCTGAAGAATTAAAAATTAGTTCTATTGCCTTTCCTGCGTTGGGGTGCGGGGTTGGAGGATTTTCTTTATTAGCAGCGGCAAAGATTATGGCGCAGGAGGTAATGAAGCACTTAAGAGAAAATAAATCATCACTTAGGGAAATAATTTTTTGTTTATATAATAAAGACGCTTATGAGGTATTTAATAAGGGTGTTATTAGCTACATTGACTATGTAACTACGAAACTTCAGAAAGGGCCTTTTATTACAGTAGATGCAATTATAGAGATAGGAAGCGAGATTGTTCTTATCCAGAGAAGTAATCCGCCTTTTGGCCTTGCTCTTCCTGGTGGTTTTGTAGATTATGGCGAAAGCTTGGAAGAGGCAGTAATAAGAGAGGCAAAAGAAGAGACTAACTTAGACTTAGAGGATTTAAGGCAATTTCATACCTATTCCGAGCCTGGCCGCGACCCGCGTTTTCATACTATTGCTACGGTATTTATTGCTAAAGCCAAAGGAAAACCCAAAGCAGGGGATGATGCGGCGGATTTAAAGGTAGTAAAATTAACCGATATTCCTAAACTTAAATTTGCCTTTGACCATAAAAAAATCCTAACAGATTATACATTCGCCCTGCACCATACGGTGCAGGGCTGAAGTATTTCGCTCCAAGAAACCTCTCCGTAGGAGCTTTATTTGAAACATAAAAGGTTAAGGTAATCAGATACAAAAAAGGTTCTTTCGTAATTAACTTGTATCACTTGTGTCCAAATTAGACGTTACTTATCGACGCGAAATGTATTTTGAGATA
>JASEHM010000138.1 GCA_030018895.1 Candidatus Omnitrophota bacterium | reverse complement strand
CGATGGTAATGTTATTTAACTTTCTTATTTTCAATAGGTTGCACTATTTTCAAGTATTAACGTTAGTACTAACGTTAAATAATAACGTTAAATAGAACGATTTTTTCAATTTCTTTTTAAAACCTAAAAAACACAAAAGATGAGCCAAAATATTAAATGTCTTACGCCGCAGGAAGAAGAAAGGTTTTTAGATATCCTTAAGAACCGCAAGGATGCCGAGAGAGCATATATGCTTTATCATCTTATGCTGGTTACCGGATTGAGGATATCGGAAGCGTTAAGCCTTAACGTTGAACACGCCGGCAGGGCCAAGTTAGAAATAAAGGTTAAAGGATGGACCAAAAAAAAGGAACGAAGCCCTGAGCGAAGCGAAGGAAAGAAGGATAGGTTTAAGACAGTATATTTCCCTAAAGCTCTACAAGGGCATTTGAAAGAGTATTTGAAAGTCAAAGCAAAAAAGAGGGAGTCTCTCTTACCGGGGGCTCCTTTGTTTATTTCTAGAAATAGCGCCAGGATCAGCCCGCGCCAGGTGCAGAGGGATTTTAAGAAGTGGGTCCGAGAGAGCGGTATTGAATCAGATCTCTCGCCGCATAGTTTAAGGCATACAGTAGGAACAAGGTTGTTAAAGGAATTCAAAAACGCTAAATTGGTTCAGCGGTATTTAGGGCATTCAGATGTGGCTACGACGCTGAGGTATTATGTGGATGTGTTTCCGGAAGATTTAGAGGAAGCGGCAGAGATGCTGGCGGAGAAATAGGAGGAGAACTATGCGAAAACTAAAATTATATTTGGATACTTCCGTCTGGAATTTCTTTTTTGCAGATGATGCACCAGAAAAAAAAGATATAACCAAAAGATTTTTTGATTCCATTAAAGAAGGCATCTATGAAATATTCATTTCTGAAGTAGTGATTAGAGAAATAAATGATGCCCCCGAGCCCAAGAGAAAAGTTTTGTTCGATTTAGTCAATAAATATGCCCCTGTGGAATTAGAAACCACAGAAGAAGCAGATGATTTGACCGAGTTTTATATAGAGCGCGGCATTGTCCCGAAAGGCAAAAGAGACGATGCTTTTCACGTTGCTATTGCTACAGTCCATGAGATGGATGCAATCATTACATGGAATTACCAACATTTAGCTAACTTGCGAAAATCTGAGTTATTCAATGGGGTTAATTTAGAAAGAAGTTATACTAAAAGATTAGAGATAGTTACGCCTATGGAGGTGAGTAGATATGAAAGTTGATAAATCATTACGGGAAGTCTGGGACTGGAAGGATAAGGTTTATGAGGAGACAAAGCATCTTTCTATAAGAGAAACGGCCAGAAAGATCCACGAAGATGCGCAGCAGATTAAGAAAAAATACGGCTTAAAACTTAAGATGCTCCATCTAACAGAGAAATAGGATTAAAGATGTGGCGGCGACGTTGAGGTATTATGTGGATGCCTGCCCCGTACAAAAATCGAAGATTTTGTATGGGGTGTTTCCGGAAGATTTGGCGGCGGCGGAGGTTTTAACGCAGGCGCAATGACTTAAACGAGAGGGGAAGACAATGGAATCGTGGACAAAGATATGTCCGTTTCCGAACGTTATAAAGTATACGGATGGCAATCAGAAATGTATTAAGGAGAGTTGTGCATTGTGGGATGGGCATTATAATTGTTGTGCTATTTTATCCAGTTCAATTTTACTTGAGACATTGGTTAAAAGAAAATCCAGATACTGGCCAAAAAAGGAAGATTTTTCTGATAAAGCAGAGGAAAATGCCGGCGGGAAATAACTATGAGTGTGGAGAAATTTGCCATGCATAAAGAAGTTGCCAGAAATTCCCCCTGTCCTTAATAGAAAAGTGTACCAAACGGTGCAGGCTAATAATAGTAATATAAAAATAAATAGATAAATCTCACCTAAAGCAAAAAGATGGGTTGACCCGCCAGAGCATATCAAGGGGGAATAGATAGGATTTTAGGCAGGGTGTGACTGTCGCAAAAGTGATACTTTTGCGACGTTGGGACGGAGAATCAAGCACAAAATAGAGGGGATTTGGCGGACTTTTGCGACGTTCAAGAGAAGACCATTGAGATTTTTTTGAGAAAACCCTTGACAAAGTGTATATATTAGTGTATACTTCTTACGAAAGGAGGGGTTGACGATGAGTGTAATGGTAAGGAGATTATTTAAACATGGTGGTAGTTACGCGTTAGATATACCAATGGACTTTGTTAGGGCCGCAGGTACCACTGAGGTTATTTTAGAAAGCGCTCCCAAACGACTAAGTATTCGTCCTAAAACAGAATTAGATACTATGGAATCAAATCCTCTATTCGCTGAATTTATCAGTGCCTTAGTAGTTGATGCTATGAAGCATCCGGAAAAACTTCATACGGTAAAAGAAGTCTGGGATAAGGAATGGGATGAGCTGCTCAAGGGAGTCACAGCTGATGAAGAGTAAATATCTTTTGAGATACCACGATTTTTACTTTCAGCGGATAGCAAGATTAAAAGAGCAGGTTAAAGAACTGCGCGGTAGACTTGATGATGAAGAATTCGGTCAACATGAAATTGTAAAACTTGCCTACCGCATCCGTCAAGCCGACCAGGAAATTATTCCTCAGGATCCAAACCGGCCGGAATATCATCTAACAGGCAGTCTTAAAAAGTATCGCCGGTATAAGCAAGGCCTGCAACGTTATAGACTATTCTTTTGTTTTTCCAACCGGCCCGAGATTATTTTGTATTTATATTTGAATGACGAGAAACATCTGCGCAAGGCCGGGGATAAAAGCGATCCTTACGAAGAATTTAAAAGGCTGGTGGCCAAGGAATATTTTTCACATAACCCGGCTGATCCAAAGGTTCAAAAGTGGATAAGAGATTATCGTCCATAGTAGCTTATAGAAGGTTGGCAGATTATCTTGATACCACCACAACACCCACCCAAACAAAAAAACAACACACCCACACAACACACCATTGTTCACCAAATAGAAGCCCGGTAGAGCGCAAATACGCTGAAATTTGGGGCATTCTAGAGGCCGATGCCAACCTCTTTGGGATCCGAAAAAGGCGGTGCGCAGCCTCCCTTTAGGTAAAAACCGCTTTCCCGACGATAACCCATCGTGAAATTGCTCTCTAATCGCCCCGTAGAGCCACGATTTTTCCCGCCAGGCCATCTAAAGAGCAGGCGGGATCCCGCCTGCAGTTTAATCGCTGGGCGGGAAAGTCAAGCCATAGGATAGGACCTGCCCCGCACCAATCTGGTGCGGGGCCTGCCTTTTTCCGGCGAGCCTATGACTTCTGGCATAAGAGACAAAAACAGTTTGCCCAGCTTTTTAAAAGCTGGGCGCA
>JASEHM010000137.1 GCA_030018895.1 Candidatus Omnitrophota bacterium | reverse complement strand
GCGGGAATGACAGAATGTCAATAATTTGTGTCACAGTGTACTAGCAGCTAATTTGAACAGCAATGACATATTATTATAACTAAAAAACTACCGCCTTGATTGCAGACGGTAGTTTTTATTTTTGTATTTGAATGAATAGAAAGATATTTTGGATTTATGCTTTAAGCAGTGCGGTTTATTTTACCCAGGGCATAGAGGGGCTTCCCGGTCAGGGGTTATTTTATTATTTTAAGGAGACATTGGGGTTTTCTGCGCAAAAGATAATGCTTATCAGCAGTATCACTACCCTTGCATGGCTCCTAAAACCTTTAATAGGCTATACCATTGATAAATTCTTCAGTAAAAAAATCTGGATCTTTTTTGCATTGAGCCTTGACATAATCTTGGTTTTATTTTTAGGATTAGCGCAAGTACCGTTTTTTATTCTAGTTGCCATATTGATTATAAATTCAACTAATGCAGCTTTTAGGGATGTGGCAGTGGATGGGATTATGTGCGTGGAGGGTAAAAAATACAATGCCACAGGCAAAATTCAGAGCATTCAATGGATTGCTATTTCTGCTTCAGGCCTGCTTACTGGTGTTGTAGGAGGCATAATTGCTGAGAAATGGGGATACAAAACAGGTTTCATGTGCTTGATCCCTGTCTATGTAATTGTTGGGCTTATTGCCCATTTTTATCAGGAGGAAAAAGCAGGGAAGAATAACGCTGCAACATTATTAGGCGATTTAAAGAAATTATTTAATCATAAAAAACTGCTTATTGTTTGCTTCTTTATATTTCTGTATAAATATTCCCCTTCTTTTGGCACTCCGCTTTCTTTTGTTCAGAGGGATGTCTTTAAGTGGGGCAAGGTCTGGATAGGGATTTTAGGGACAATCAGCACGGTTTTTTCTATTGCCGGATCAATTTTGTATTATAAATTCAGCCAGCATATCCGGATAAAGAAATGGCTCTTTTTTTCTGTGTTTGTAGGCGCTCTTACCACATTAACTTATCTTTATTATACGCCTGAGAGCGCAATTATCTATGATATTATATACAACCTTATCGGAATGTTCATATTTTTAATGGTTATGGACTTTATGGCCAGAAATACCATCCCCGGCCTTGAGGCTACTTCATTTGCCCTGCTTTGCAGTGTAAGTAATTTGGCTCTTGTAGCCAGTAATTTATCCGGGGCATATCTCCTGCCTTTAATAGGCCTAAAATGGCTTATAGTTATATCATCATTAACTAGTTTTTTATGCCTGTTTTTGATTAATAAAATACAAGAAAAACCGTAACAGCTTAACCCGTTAAGTTCAAGTTAATTACGAAGAGCCATTTTTTCTTGATAGTCTTTTAGAATGTGGTATACTCAAGTAATTATAGAGGAAACCTATGTTACGGATTATAGAGCCTTACATACTTACTTTTATTCCTATCTTTGTGGCAGTGGATGTTATTGGCAGCATCCCTTTATTTATCTCTTTAGTTGAGCATGCCAGCAAAGAACAAAGGCATAAGATCATTATTGATTCTGTAACTATTGCTACGGTTGTGGCAATAGGTTTTATGTTTATTGGTAAATGGGTATTGTGGCTGCTAGGTATTACTATATCTGATTTTCAGATTGCAGGGGGTGTTTTGTTATTTGTTATTGCAGTAAGGCTCCTGCTTCCGGGCGCGGTAAAGATTATTTCTGTTGAAGGCCAGGATAAGGATGTAGGAGTTTTTCCTTTGGGCACACCCTTGATCACAGGGCCTGCAGTATTAACTACTACCCTTATGATGTTGGATAGTTTTGGTATCTGGCCTACCTTTATATCTTTAGTAATTAATATGTTTATTGTTTGGCTTGCATTGGCTAAGGCGGATTACATTATGAAGATTATGGGCGCAAATGGCACGCGCGCCTTTGCTAAGATTATGTATATATTACTTGCTGCGATTGCCGTGATGATGGTCAGGCGCGGCATACAGGGCATATGAAACAGAAGGTTTTAGCATTTATTATGGCAGGCGGAAAAGGGGAGAGGCTTTATCCTCTGACTAAAGATAGGGCAAAGCCTGCTGTGCCATTTGGCGGGATATACAGGATTATTGATTTTACCTTAAGTAATTGCATTAATTCCGGGCTGCGTAAGATTTATCTGCTTACCCAGTATAAATCCGCGTCTTTACAAAAACATATTCGTTTAGGATGGAATATTCTGCCTTCGGAATTAGGCCAGTTTATAGAGATATTGCCTGCTCAGCAGAGAATCAGCGATTCCTGGTATCTGGGGACTGCGGACGCTGTTTATCAAAATCTTTATACTATAGAGGATGAGCAGCCGGATGTAGTGTTGATATTGGCAGGCGATCATATCTATAAGATGAACTATCATACGATGATAGATTCTTATCAAAGGCTTAATGCGGACTTGATAATGGGTGTGGTGGAGGTAGCAAAGGAAAGTGCCTCTCATTTAGGCGTGGTAGAGACAGATGAGTCAGGCCGGGTAATAGGTTTTCAGGAGAAGCCGGATAAGCCAAAGACTATTCCCGGTTATCCTGATAAGATATACGCTTCAATGGGAATATATGTTTTTAAGCGCCATATTTTAGAAGAGGAATTATGCGAAGACGCAAAAAAGCATACGTCCACGCATGATTTTGGCAGGGATATTATTCTGCAGATGTTAAAAAAAGGGTTAAAGATATTTGCCTATAATTTTGCCGATGAAAACAAAAAAGAGGCAAAGTATTGGCGGGATATCGGAACTATTGATGCTTATTATGAGGCAAATATGGATTTAGCGCAGGTTGAGCCTGTTTTTAACTTTTATGATACAGTCTGGCCAATCAGGACGTATCAGGAACAGTTTGCTCCGGTAAAGACGGTTTTTGCCGGAGATGAAATTGCAGGAAGGATCGGCCTTGTTTTGGATTCAGTAGTTTCAGGAGGCTGTATCATAAGCGGCGGAAGGGTGCAGCGTTCAATACTTTCTCCTAACGTTCGGATAAACAGTTATTCTGAGGTGTACGACTCTATTCTTATGGAAGGTGTGAGCGTGGGAAGGTATGCTAAGATAAAAAGGGCAATAATTGATAAGGATGTTCAGATCCCGCAAGGGATGGTTATTGGTTATAATAATGAGGAAGATAGAAAAAGATTTTTTCTGACTGAATCCGGGATTGTGGTAGTGGCAAAGAGGGCAGAATTAAGAATTAAGAATTAAGAGTTAAGAGTTAAGAATTAAGAGTTAAGAATGAAGAGTTAAGAATGAAGAGTAAGGTAACAGTTCAGCGTTTAGAAATAAAACAGGGTGTTATTCCCGTGCAAGCGGGAATCCAGAGAGGGTATGACAGAATGGATGCCCGTTTTCACGGGCAT
>JASEHM010000136.1 GCA_030018895.1 Candidatus Omnitrophota bacterium | reverse complement strand
GAATATCCGAATTAGCGTTTATTCGTTTAAAATTAGCGTTTATTCGCGTTAAAGCATTTATTCGCGTTTTAGCAATTCTTATTTAGTAGACAAAGCATCATATTATTAAGCCGCCGGTAAGATTTTTTAAACCCTTAATTTTATTCTTAATCATATATTTTTTTATTCCGTCAATTATTTCTACGTTTATTCCTGGATTAATAAAATTTGCAGTACCTATTGCAATTGCGCTTGAGCCGGCAAGAAAAAACTCTATAGCATCAGCTGTATTCATTATTCCGCCCATTCCAATAATAGGGATTTTTATCTTTTGATAAACCTCCCAAACCATTCGAACTGCAATAGGCTTGATTGCAGGGCCGCTTAAGCCAGCAACTCCTGAAGCAATTTTAAAACTTTTTTTTTCTATGTCAATACTCATTGCAGCTATTGTGTTAATTAAAGAAACAGCATTGCTACCTGCTGTTTGCGCTGCAGAAGCTATTTCTGTGATGTCGGTTATATTAGGGGATAATTTGGTAATTAAGGTTTTCTTTGTAACCTTGCGTACTGCGTTTACCAGCGCATAAGTAGAATCAGCATCCTGGGAAATTAATTTATCGGCACACCGGCTAACCGGCACACCGGCTAACCGGCTAACATTCGGACAAGAAATATTCAATTCTATTGCCGCGATACAAGCAATTTTATCTAATTGTTTGGCGAGAGAGACAAATTCTTCAGGCCCTGATTCTGAGGCAATACTTACAATTATAGGAACCCCTATTTTTTTCAAAACAGGGAGCTTCTCTTTTAGGAATACCTTAACCCCGGGATTTTCTAAGCCAATAGAATTCAGCATTCCTGCAGGGGTTTCGCAGGTTCTTGGAGGAGGGTTGCCTTTTCTGGGATTTAAGGTGATGGTCTTGCTAACAATGCCTCCAAGTTTTTTTAAATCAACTATGTCCTTAAATTCTTCGGCATAACCGAAGGTCCCTGAGGCAACAATTACCGGGTTTTTAAGCCTTAACTTATCTATATTAACGCAAAAATTAGGCTTCATTTTGTCAAGAAGGTTAAAAGAGATTGCTGAAATATTATTGTTAACACAAAAGAATATTTTTTCAATGTTTCTAAAAGCTGGGTTCAATACAAAGGATTTTAAACTTCTTAAAATCCTTTAATCCGCCCTGGATAAAGCTTAGGTTTGTCAGGTATTTCATCTTGCACCAGACAGGAAATTTGTTCTTTGGCTCCATATCAAAATTCCATTTTACATATTGATAGGCAAAATAAAATGTAAACAAAAAAGATGCAGCCACGCCTACTTTAAGCCAAAGTGGTTGAAAGATTAAGCTTAAAATCCCAAATACAATAAAAAGAAACGCCCAAACATGCATAAGATGAAAATTACCTATATAAACAAATCCTCTCATTGGGAAAGGCAATATAAATGAAGGGGTATTTTTTACAAATTGCAGAATAACCTCTAAGCCGTTTCTTTTTACGTATTTATCAATTAAAGGCAGGTGCGCCTGGCCATAAGTAACCCAGACCTTGCGCAGGGCCTTTACATCTGCCCTGTGCATATGGTCAACCTTTGCCTTAGGGGTAAAATAAAACTTAAAACCGGACCTCCTGCATTCGTAACTTAAATTCATATCCTCTCCGGTTGGTCTGTCCCAAAACCTGACCCCAATTTCATCCATTATTGATTTACGATAGGCAACATTACAGGTTCCGAAGAAATAACCTTTGTGCCCGCCGATATCTGATGGCTTGGGCTCTTTGGGAAAATCAGGATAATAACCCTCTTTGATAAATCCATAGCGCGGAGAAACCATATTAAAACGAAAATGCTGGCACCATGCTTCAACTAAATTATTAGAGTCAACCTTTAAGGTAAAAACCTCTCCGCCTACTGCCGCAATCTTAGGGTCAGCAGAAAAGTGTTTTAGCATTTCTGTAATCCATTCTTTATTCGGAGCACAATCAGCATCAGTAAAAAATAGATACTCTCCCTTTACTACCTCTAAGGCTTTGTTGCGGGCAAAACCAGGAGAAGGACAATTAGGCACTTCTACTAATTTAATAAAAGGATGCTTTCCTTGCCAGGTTTTAATAATTTCAATGGTTTTATCTGTTGAACCGCCATCAGCAATCACCCATTCCCAGGAATCACGGGGATAATCTACATTGAGCAGGTATTCAAAGGTTTTCTCAATGGTGCGTTCAAAATTTTTTACCGGGATGATGATTGAAACAAAAGCATTTTGAGACATTTTCTCCTCCTTTTGTGCTAAGTTTACCCATTAAGTTCAAGTTGCTAATGCACAAAGCATTATAGGGTATTTTTTCCCCAGATTATTTCCTGGGCATTAAATATAGGTCCTTCTTTACAAACCCTTTTATAGCCTTGTTTAGTTTCTATCACACAGCCTAAGCAGGCGCCAACGCCGCAGCACATATGCTCTTCTAAAGAGATTTGCGCTTGGATATTGTATTTTTTGGAAATCCGGCTGATTTCTTGTAACATAGGATGAGGGCCGCAAGCGTATATCATCGTGCGTCGTGCGTATTGCGTTGTGCGCAAAACATTTTTTAATAATTCTGTAACTCTGCCTTTGAATCCTCTTGAGCCATCATCTGTGGCTATTTTAACATCTAAACCTAATTTTTCAAAGTCTTTTTCGCATAAAATCTGATTTTTGGTTTTTGTGCCAATTAATATCATGCCATTTAACGGATAGCGTTTCGCAAAAAAAAGTAATGGCGCAACACCCATCCCGCCTGCCACTAAAATTTGCCTTGTTGCTTTTTGTTTACTGTCCATATAATTAAACCCATTGCCTAAAGGGCCAATTATGTCTAAAAATTCCCCTGGTTTTTTCTGCGCTAATAACTGTGTGCCTATGCCAACAGCTGCGTATAAAATTTCAATCCTGTTTTTGGTTTCCGGATATTGATTACCGGCCTGATGAATGCTAAACGGCCTTCTTAAAAAAGGCTCAATTGTATCAGAAACCTTGATATTTACAAATTGGCCTGGTTTGGCAGATTCTGCTATAGCCGGACAAAATAATATTATTTTATAATATTCTTGCGCTACCCTAATATTTTCAAATACTTTTGCTTTTATTTGAAAAATCATATTTAGCCTACATCCCAGTTTCCCGATTGGGATGGAAACAGTTTCTGGCAGTTAGGGCAAAAGTAGGTGCCTCTGCCGGATAGTGAAATTCTTTTTATAGGAGTTTTACAAATTAAACAGGGTTTACCTTCTCGGCTGTAAACTTTATGATACTTTGCGTAATCCCCTGGCTGGCCAGAGAGCTGTACATACTGGTCCACAGAAGAACCTTTATATTTTATTGCCTCATATAAGGTA
>JASEHM010000135.1 GCA_030018895.1 Candidatus Omnitrophota bacterium | reverse complement strand
ATGACGGTGTTTTTGTCATTATGACACAGTCTGAAGGCCGAGTCGAGGAATCTATTTTATTTTTAGATCCCTCGACTCGCTTCGCTCGCTCGGGATGACAAAACGAATGCGCTCGTATGACATATAATGATATTTCCCCCATTCACTGACGCGTTACAAACAGTTTCTGGATTGGATTGGTTTTGATGCTTAGTAAGCGTATAATACCCTGTTTGGATATTAAAGATAACCGCGTAGTTAAGGGGGTAAAGTTTTTAGGCCTAAAAGACGCAGGGGATCCTGTTTCTGTAGCTAAGGCTTATGATATTCAGGGCGCAGATGAGCTTGTATTTTTGGATATCACTGCAAGTTTTCAGAAACGCAAAACCTTAATAAATTTAGTTGAAGATATTGCGAAAAATATATACATCCCTTTTACAGTTGGCGGAGGAGTAAGGGATTGTGCTGACATAAGAAGCCTTTTAAATGCCGGCGCAGAAAAGGTATCTATAAATACCGCGGTGTTAAATTGCCCGGATTTAATTTCTCATGCTGCTAAAAGATTTGGAAGCCAGTGTATTGTAGTGGCGATAGACGCAAAGTTAGTTCATAGTCAAGAATCAAAAGTTGATAGTAAGAAGATCAGAGTCAAAAACTGGGAAGTGTATATTAACGGCGGAAGAACGCCTACTGGTATAGATGCCCTAGGCTGGGCAAAAAAGGCTGCTAGTTTAGGCGCAGGCGAGATTCTCCTGACCAGCATGGATTATGACGGCACAAAAGACGGCTATGATATAGAATTAACTAAGGCAATAACTTCTGCGGTAAATATTCCGGTGATTGCCTCTGGTGGAGCAGGTTCGCTAAAGCATTTTTATGAAGTTTTTGTTTCTGGCAGGGCCAGCGCTGCTTTGGCTGCTTCAATTTTTCATTATCAAAAATATACGATAAGGCAGGTCAAGAAATATCTGAAAGAAAAAGGGATTTTAATGCGATTATGAAAAAAATATGCCTAAAGTTTGATAAACAGGGTTTAATCCCTGCGATAATCCAGGATTATAAAACAGGCGAGGTTCTTATGCTTGCCTATATGAATAAGGAATCCTTAAAAAAAACCTTAAAACTAGGCAAGACTTGTTTCTGGTCGCGTTCCAGAAAGGAATATTGGGTTAAAGGGGAGACATCCGGGAATTTCCAATATATCCGGTCTATTTCTTATGATTGCGATATGGATGCGCTTTTAGTAAAGGTGCGTCAGATTGGAGTGGCTTGCCATACAGGGAACAGGAGTTGTTTTTATAGTGCCCTGTCAATTTAAAAAGGGATATAAAAATGAAGCAGTTGTTTATATTCAGTTTATTTTTTATTTTTGGATTTCTGTTTCAGGCGCAGGCAGATATTGTGTATTTGAAAAACGGCCGCAATATTGAAGGGATAGTAAAGGAAAACCAGAAAGGCCAAGTGGAAGTTGAAATTTCTATAGGCATAGTTAAGTTTAACAAAAACGAAGTAGAGAAGATAGAGAAAGGAAGCCTCGCTGAAGAAAAAGCTTTGCGCCAGAAATGGGAGCGGCAAAAACAAGCAGCAGAGGCGCGCCGGCTAAAGGTAGAAGAAGAAGCACAGAAAAAACCTAAGAAGGTGGAATTTAAAACAGAAAGTGGTGATATTATTGCGGATTGTCTTTTAAATAATAAGGTGAAGGCAAGGTTACTTTTAGATACTGGCGCTAGTTCAATACTGCTTAGAAAATCCGTGGCGCAACAGTTGTTTAAAGACGGCTTTATGTCGCTAGTTCCGGATTCGAAGTCGCAATTAGCTGATGGAAGGGTTGTTAACGCAAAACGCCTGCTTATAGATAAAATAAAAGTGCAAGATGTTGAAGCTAGCAATGTAGATGCCCATGTTCTTATTGATGAGATGGGTACAAAAGAAATGTATGATGGTTTGCTGGGGATGTCTTTTTTAAAACGATTCAAGTTTACCATTGACCAGAAAGAAAGAAAATTGATTTTGGAGAAACAATAAGCCACATTGAACGTATAAATTTATTATGCTAAATCCTTCATTTGAAGAATTTCTAAAACTTTCTAAAAGGGGCAATGTTATACCTGTATATAAAGAGATCAATGCTGATCTTGATACGCCGGTATCAGCTTTCCTGAAGCTTAAAAAAAATGATTATGCTTTTTTGTTTGAATCTGTGGAGGGGCAGGAAAAGATTGCCCGGTTTTCTTTTTTAGGGACATCTCCTGCCTTAGTTTTTAAAAGCAAAGGGCGTGATATTGAGATATATAATCCGCAGACAAAGCGCATTAATAAATTTATTACAAAGAGCACCCCTTTAGATGAGATTAAAAAAATAATGAAGGATTTTAAAGCTGTCCGCGTAAAAGGCCTGCCGCGTTTCTGGGGAGGGCTGGTAGGTTACTTTGGTTATGATGTGGTCAGATTTTTTGAAGAGATCCCTGATAAAAATGCGGATGACTTAAAGTTAGCTGATTCTATTTTTATTCTTACCCGGGATATTTTAATCTTTGACCATGTTAATCATAAGATAAAAATTGTTGTTAATGTTATACTGCCCAAAGATAAAAAACTTTCGGATAACGAGAAAGCAGGGATTTATAGCCGGGCCGTAAAAAAGATTGAATCAATAGAAAAGGATCTAAAGAGGCAGGTTTTTAGAAAGGAGAAAAAAGATAGAAGGCCAAAAAAAATAAAAATTACAAGCAATTTTAAAAAAAACAGGTTTGAAAAGATAGTGGAGGCTGCCAAGGCGTATATAAAAAATGGAGATATAATTCAGGTGGTATTATCGCAGCGTTTTAAGGCACCTCTTGGTAAGGGGCATTTTGAGATTTACAGGGAGCTTCGCAGTTCTAATCCTTCGCCTTATATGTTTTATCTTAAATTAAAGGATATAATTTTTTGCGGCTCATCTCCTGAGGTGCTTGTGCGCTGCGAAGAGGATGTTATTGTGATGAGGCCAATCGCAGGTACAAAACCGCGCGGTTTAACAGATGAAGAAGACAGACAAAGGGAAAAAGAGTTGCTTAGCGATAAAAAAGAGAGGGCAGAGCATCTGATGTTGGTAGATTTAGGCAGGAATGATTTAGGGAGAGTAAGTAAGTCAGGCTCAGTTGAGATAACTGAATTTATGACTGTAGAGAGGTATTCGCATGTTATGCATTTGGTAAGCGAAGTAAAAGGAATACTTGACAATAAGAAGTATGATATATATGATGTATTAAGGTCTGCCTTTCCCGCAGGCACAGTTACAGGCAGCCCAAAGATCCGCGCTATGGAAATAATTGATGAGTTGGAAAATATTAAGCGCGGCCCTTATGCCGGCTGTGTGGGGTATTTTAGTTTTTCAGGTAATATGGACACCTGTATTACAATCAGGACAATAGTTATCCATAAAAATATCGCTTATATTCAGGCAGGCGCGGGAATTGTAGCAGATTCAGTCCCGCAAAATGAATATTTTGAGTCAGTAAATAAGGCAAAGGCGCTGCTTGAAGCAATTGCAAAATAGCGGATAAATAATTGAGGGGTGCGCATAATTCATGCTTTGTCATTCAGACTGTGTTATAATGATAAAAATACCGTCATTGCGAGCCC
>JASEHM010000134.1 GCA_030018895.1 Candidatus Omnitrophota bacterium | reverse complement strand
CCTGACTGCCTCCAACAATCAGGATACGCCGAAGAAAACACTTTTCTAAAGATTATTTAAAGTATAGCATATTTTTAGGGGTTTGTTAAGTTTCATATCATCACAGATATCTTTTCTTCGCCTAAGAGGCTTTCTATGTCTTGAATCAGTTTTTCAGAAGGGTTAATGTAGAGATTTTCTCCTACGATAATTTGTGTTTTGGTTTTGGCGCTTAAGTGGCCCCCTGCTTTATTAGACGCCTCTATGTGCAGGTATACTGGAATATTGCCGCGGTTGGAGGCTAATAATTCTTTTAGGGTTTCAAACACATTTTCTCTTACGCCGGAAAGATTTATGTTTACAGCAGTGATTAGTTTATATATTTCATCTATGGGAATGAGGTCATCAACAATTATTTTTGGAGTCTCTTCTTTTAAGTTAATTGTACCTTTAACAAGTACAACTGTGCTTGCTTGAATAAAGCGGCATACCTTTTGATACGCGCGCGGAAATACCAAAGCCTCAACCACCCCTTCTAAGTCTTCTAATTTTAATATTGCCATCTTCTCTTGCTTTAGCCGCGTAATAGTCTGTTTGATCTTTGCAATCAGCCCCACTATTTTTATAGGATCTTCGTCTTTATGGCTTGAGAGATTTGAGATTGTTGATGATGTAAAGCGCTTTAGTTGCTTTGCATAGCGCGTTAGCGGATGGCCTGTAATGTAAAAACCAAGCATTTCCTTTTCAAAGGCAAGCAATTGCGGTTCAGGCCATTCCTTTACATGCGGAATATTATTAACTATTTTTTTAAATCCGTTTTCTGCTGATGCCTGATCAAAAAAAGTGATCTGGCCTTTTTTCTTTTCTTTTTGTGAGCGGCTTGCATTTTCTATAACCATATCTAGCCCTGCAAACATCTGTGCCCGTGGCATAAGAAAAGTATCTAAACAGCCGCATTTTATAAGGCTTTCTAAGACCTTTCTGTTGCACAGCCTTAAATCCAGCCGGCTGCAGAGGTCCTGCAAAGAAGTAAACGTCCCTTTGTTTTTTGCCTGTATTATAGATTCCACAGCCCCTTCGCCGACATTTTTTATTGCTAATAAACCAAAGCGGATGGTTTTCTTATCCAAAACCTTAAATAATGCATTGCTTTCGTTTATATCCGGCGGTAAAACTTCAAGCCCCATATGTTCTGCTTCATTAACATATTCAACTATTTTGTCAGTATTGTTGCGCTCAGAGGTTAAGAGAGCAGTCATAAACTCAACCGGATAATTTGCTTTTAAAAAAGCAGTGCGAAAAGAAATCAAGGCATAAGCCGCGCTATGTGATTTATTAAAGCCGTATCCTGAAAAATGTTCTATCAGGTCAAATATTTTATTTGCCAGCGATGAATTAATTTCGCCTTTGGCGCATCCTGAAACAAACCTTGCCCTTTGCTTTTCCATAACCTCAGGATATTTCTTGCTCATTGCCCGCCTTAAGAGATCTGCCTCGCTTAAAGTAAAACCCGCAAGGGTTGAGGCAATCTGCATTATTTGTTCCTGGTATACCATTATGCCGTAGGTTTCCTTTAGAATAGCCTCCAGCGCCTTGTGGTCGTATTTTATGGCTAGGCGCTTGTTCTTGCGTTGGATAAAATCATCAAGCATGCCTGAGCCGATAGGGCCTGGCCGATATAGAGCGAGCAAGGCAATCAGATCCTCAAATTTCTGCGGCTCTAATTTTTTTAGCAGATCGCGCATCCCGGAACTTTCAAGTTGAAAAACTCCGATACTGCGGCTTTGAATAAGCAGTTTATAGGTGTTTTGATCATCTAATCCTAAGCTATTAATATCTACATCTTTGCCCTGGGTTTCTTTGATTAATTTAATAGTTTGGTCAATAACCGTTAATGTCCTTAAGCCTAAGAAATCAACCTTAAGCAAGCCGATTTTTTCTAATGCCCCCATGCTGTAGCCTGTGGTAATTTGATCATCCGCTGTTTTAAAGAGCGGCATATACTCGCCTAAGGGCTTGTCTGCGATAACCACGCCAGCAGCGTGGACTGAGGCATGCCGGTTAAGGCCTTCCAGTAACAAGGCGGTGTTAATTAGCTTGGTTATCTGCGGGTCATTTTGATAAAGGGCCTTTAATTCTGATTCGTTTTCTACTGCATCTTTTAAGGTAATATTTGGATCATACGGGATCATCTTAGCGATTTTATCAACTTCACTATAACTTATTCCCATTACCCTGCCAACATCCCTGATTACAGCTTTTGCCTGCATAGTTCCGAAGGTAATAATCTGGGCTACGTTTTCCCGGCCGTATTTCTCGGTTACGTAATTTATAATCTCTTGTCTCTTTTCGTAGCAGAAATCTATATCAATATCCGGAAGGCCTAAGCGATCAGGGTTTAAAAACCTCTCAAAAAGAAGGCCATATTTTAAGGGGTCTATATCAGTGATTCCTAAAAGATAACTGACTAGGCTGCCTGCTGCTGAACCTCTGCCCGGGCCCACGGGTATTTTTTGGCTTTTAGCATAATGAATAAAATCCCAGACAATAAGAAAATAACTGGCAAATCCTGTATCCTTTATAATCTTTAATTCATGCTCAAGCCGGCTATTAAGCTGGGAGGTGGTTTGGGGGTATCTCTCTTTTAGGCCCCTGAGGCAGAGTTTATTTAGAAACTCATCTTTAGTGGTCTCTGGAGGCGGCTCGTATTTGGGCAAATGTATTTTTGAAAAATCTAACTCCAAGTTACAGCGGTTGGCGATCTCTACGGTATTATTGATAGCTTCAGGAAGCTCTTTAAAAAGGGCCTTCATCTCTTGCGGGGATTTAAAATAAAATTCGTCAGTTTGAAAACGCATCCGTTTAGGGTCGTCTAATTGGGTTTGTGTCTGGATGCACAAAAGGGCTTCATGGCTGGCAGCATGAGAGCGGCTTGGGTAGTGTACGTCATTAGTTGCTGCAAGATTAAGGTTTAGCTCGCGCGAGATTTTTATCAGGCCTTCATTTGCTGTTTTTTGTTCTGGTATGGCGTTTTCCTGAACCTCTAAATAGAAATTATCTTTACCTAATATATGGCTGTATGTATCTGCGATTTTCAAGGCTTCATTAAAACGGTTTTGAATAAGGAGAGCAGGGATTTCTCCTTTAAGGCAGCCGCTTAAACCGATTAGTCCTGCGCAATGTTGGTTTAAGGCTTCTTTGTCAATGCGCGGACGGTAATAAAAACCTTCTAAATAGCCGATAGAAACCAGCTTTATTAAGTTTTGGTATCCTGTTTCATCTCGGCATAAAAGTATAAGATGATATGATGCTTCTTCAATTCCGCTGGATTTTTTTTCTAAACGGCTTTGTGGGGCGACGTAAAATTCGCATCCGATAATAGGCTTTATTCCTGCTTTTTGCGCCTCTAAATAAAACTCTATTGCGCCAAACATATTACCATGGTCGGTAATAGCCAGGGAATCCATTTTGTATTGCTTGGCATACTGGAGTATTTCATTTATCCGGCAGGCGCCGTCAAGTAAGCTGTATTGGGTATGTAAGTGGAGGTGAATAAAGTCACTGTGAGGCATTTATAGAGTTATACAGTATCATTGCTGTCCAAATTAGCTGCTAGAGTGTCATTCCCGCAATCTTTAAGCGGG
>JASEHM010000133.1 GCA_030018895.1 Candidatus Omnitrophota bacterium | reverse complement strand
TTTCGTCATTGCGAGGAGCGAACGAAATGAGCGACGAAGCAATCTCCGACGGTGACAGAGATTGCTTCGGGCCTTCGGCCCTCGCAATGACGGTGTTTTTATCATTATGACACAGTCTGCTTGCGGCCTCGCTCGGAATGACATGCAGAGGAATTACTTAGCGGAATAGCCGTCTTACGCAAAACGAATATGCCTGCAATAACACGATACTTCGCTTACAACCGGTGGTTTTTATTTCCCCTTGCATCTTAATGCCTTATATAAATCCTTCCACAAAAATAACGAAAGAACCGAAAAAAAGTAATATGTTTTTATATTATTTTTGTTATAATAAATAAGGGCGCCTTAGAGGCACAAACCTGAGTTAAAGCGCGCTCTAGACTCGGTAGATTAAAAATAGCTTAGAAAGAGAGCGGCAATGAGTATAGTTGAAGAAAAAAAGACTGTGCCTGGGTATATCTGGACGATTAAAACTTGCGCTATATATGGAATTACAATCATCTTTGGGCTTATAATAGCAAATTTTATTTTTACTTATTTAAGTTCCCAAAAATGCTTAGTTAAAAAACGCAATATCCCTGTAGATTACGCAAAAACCTCATCCAGGGCCCCTGCTAAGCCTGCTCTTACGGTTAATGCTGCGCTTTCTACGGCTGCAAAACAAGAATTGCCAACACCTATATCAACCCCTCTAAAAGACCTTTCTCCTTCACCTGTCCCTTCTATTAAAAATGAACTTCCTAATAAGGTTTCTGAAGAAAAAAGAGCTACTTTAGTATTAAACGGCATCTTTATTGCCTTGGATAACTGCTACGCTATCATAAACAATCGGATTGTAAAAAAAGGGGGCGTGCTTGAGGGCGCAACTCTAATAGGGATTAGCGCAGATGAAGCAGAGCTTGAAGCTGGCGGTATAAAATTTAAACTTTCAATTAAAAAATGAGACTTTGCTCCGCCTTAAAGCGCAAGGCGAAAGTATAATATCTTGATAAATTCCTTACTGATGCGTGGTTTTAGCAATTCATCCTTCTTAGAATTGCCTCCTTTATCATTTCTAAAGGCACATTTTCTACAATCCTTGTCCTGCCAAGGCCTTTAATAAGGACAAATCTATTCTTTTTTCCGGTAAACTTTTTGTCATGGTAATGCGCATTAATTATATCATCCAGATTAATCCTCTTTATCTGAATAGGCAAGCCCACTGCCTTTATCAATGCCTCAATTCTTTTAGAGGTAAGATTACTCAAGGAACATAATTTCCTGCTTATATCTAAAGCAACAAGCATGCCTAAGGCTACGGCCTCGCCGTGGTTATAATACTTAAAATCAGAAGCAGCCTCAATTGCATGGCCTATGGTATGGCCAAAGTTTAAAATTAGGCGCAGTCCTTTTTCATCCCTTTCATCCCTTTGCACTATCTCAGACTTAATAAAACTGGCGCGCTGTATGACATATTCTAAAGCAGGGCCTTTACGTAAAATAATATCCTTACAGTTTTTTTCCAGATAAAAAAACAATTGCGGGTCTTTTATTATAGCATACTTTATTGTTTCTGAAAGCCCGCAGCATAACTGTCTTTGAGGCAAGCTGCTAAGAAACATCGTATCGCTAATTACAAGCCTTGGTTGATAAAAAGCGCCCACTAAATTCTTGCCCTCTGCCAAATCAACTGCAGTTTTACCGCCTATACTAGAATCTACCTGCGCTAGCAGTGTTGTGGGTAGTTGAATATAAGGAACTCCCCGTTTATAAATGCTGGCTACAAATCCTGCTAAATCGCCAACCACGCCTCCTCCCAGGGCAATTATAAAAACCCTTCGTTTTAAGCCATATTTAGCCAAATCCTTAATTATACAAAAAGCCTCTTTTAAGGATTTGCTCTTTTCAGTGTCTGAGATTGTTTTAAACCGGATATTAAAACCGCCTGATTTAAGCTGGCTGCTTAATAAATTCCCGAATTTATTTTTAAGCAAAGGATTAGTAATTATATAGGCATCGCACCCTATATCCAGCTTAACTATATACCTATTCAAAAGCCTTATTGCTCCATTACCAATAATTATGTTGTAGGAACGTTTTCCTAAATTAACTTTTATAATACGCATTTTTTTATGGAATTCCCAATAAGCCAAGAATAAGCCCTATTATCGGCCAAATAATGTTTCCGATGACACCTAACCAAACAAGAACCATCAGAATAATAAAGGCATAAGGTTCAATGAGTGCGTATTTAGCAGAAAGTTCATGTGAAAGCAGCCCCATTAATACGCGAGAGCCGTCCAAGGGTGGAATTGGTATAAGGTTAAAAACACCCAGAACTACATTTATAATAATTAGCCTGGTTATTATTAAATTTATAAACATAGGCAAGGCTATATTCTTAAGCAGAATATTCAGTAAACATGCAAAAACAAAATTTGCCAGAGGCCCGCTTAAACCTATCCAGATGATATCTCGTTTAGGATTTTTTAGCGCCCAATAATTTATCGGGACAGGCTTTGCTGCGCCAAAAACAAACTTGCCCTGTGTGCTAATAAAAAGAAATAGGGGAAGGAAAAACGTCCAGATAGGGTCTATATGCGCCAGTGGATTAAGGGTTAGCCTGCCTGAATTCTTTGCGGTTGTGTCTCCTAATTTATACGCGGCTAAGGCATGAGCAAACTCATGCACGCTTACAACAATAATTAATAGCGCAAATGAGATAAAAAAAGAAGCTAATAATCCTATTAAACTCAACTTACCACCTCTATTTTTTCAACATTAATAATAGAATTTGTTCTTGGTTTGGCCTGATCAATTAACCAACCGGTTATTTTTACTTTTTGGTGATTAAAAAAATTAAGGCCTATTTTATCGCTTTTTAATAAATATAACCTTTTATCTTTATCAACTATTTTATGGCTTGCTATGCGCTTAATTGTTTTAGGCAATATCCGGCCTTCAATAATTATTATATCCTGGCATCCTGCTTCTTTCGCAGCATCTTTAATAGGTTTTTTTTGAGGTTGGCTTTCTTTAGATGATACAACTTTCCTGACAAATTTTTTATTTATCCAGCCAAAACAGTTCAAAGGCGGCCTGACCTTACACCAAGAGCTGCTTTCAGCCAATATGCGCACTATCTCATTCTTCCTAATCTTGCCTATAATCGGAGAGCTTTCAGATGCCCCAAATCTTACATTTACTATCTCTTTTAAAACCTTTGCGCTGCCGCAGATATTTTGTATTTCAGAATACCCAACACATTCGAGTAAATCCTTTTTTATATAAGCAGAGGCGCGCTCAGGCAGCCTTATCTTATACCAATCATAAGCCGAAGTAATTACTTCAACCTGCTCATTTTTATTAACAACGCATATAATTGAAGAGCCTGCTGTTGAATCTATCCTAATATTAATATTATCCGCATTTACCTCAGCCAAAAAAGGAAAATCCTCTCCAGCCAAACAAATATTAAACAGCAAAAGGATAGGTATAAACGCAACAAGAATAGTTTTTAACAACATTATATGGTTCTTTCGTATTTAAGGTAATAATCGTGGATTTAATAACCCGCAATGCTTTTGTCATCCCGAGCGAGTACATTCGCTTCGCTCAGTATAAACTCCGCGAGTCGAGGGATCTAA
>JASEHM010000132.1 GCA_030018895.1 Candidatus Omnitrophota bacterium | reverse complement strand
CTATGATTATCAAAGGGTTATACAAATACTATCAAGTTATTTACGAATGACCCTATTTTTTGAATTGAAGAAATGAAAGTTTTAATAATTAACGAGCCTTTTGTGAAAGATTTCTGCCGTACCCAGCGCTGGGCAGCGCGCACCCGAGGCAGGGTTTTACGCGCCCCTGATTGGCTGGCTTATGCTGCTGCAGTGCTAGAAAGATACGGCCACAATGTTAGGCTTATAGATATGGTGGCAGACAATCAGACAAAAGACGGCCTTCGGAAATTAATCAAAAAAGAACAGCCTGATTTTGTGGTTTTGGATTCTACCACTCCTTCAATATATTCTGATATAGAATGCGCAAAAATTATAAAAGAAAAATCTTCTGCTAAAGTAATTATGGTGGGCCCGCATATCTCTGCTTTGTCAAAAGAAACACTTATCTTAGCCAAAGGGGTAGTAGATGTTGCCTGTATTGGTGAATACGATTGGACAGTAAAAGATGTAATAGAGAATTTCTCCAATTTAAAGGATATTAAGGGAATTGCCTATTATCAAGATAACAGAGCAATAAGAACTATGGATAGGCCGTTTCTTGAGAATCTTGATGAACTGCCTTTTCCTGCCTGGCATCATTTGAATTTAATGAAGTATTTTGATGGAGGCAAGCTTTATCCTTATATAGATATTATTTCCGGCAGAGGCTGTCCTAATAGGTGCATATTCTGTTTATGGCCCCAGGTAATGCACGGGACCAAATATCGCTTAAGGTCTCCTAAGAATGTTGTTGATGAGATAGAATATGACATTAAGCTTTGTCCAAAGGTTCTTAAAGGCGGAGAATTTTTTTTTGAAGATGATACTTTTACAGTTAATAAAGAAAGGGCAATTGGGATTTGCGAAGAGATAATGCGCCGGGGTTTAAAGATTACTTTTTCAGTTAATGCCCGCGCAGATACTGCGGATTTAGAAATGTTTCAGATTATGAAAAAAGCAGGCTGCCGTGAATTACTCGTAGGTTTTGAATCTGGCAGCCAGAATATCCTCAATAAAATGAATAAAAACATTAGATTAGAACAATCGCGAAGATTTATGGAATATGCCCAAAAAACTAATTTAGAGGTTCATGGTTGTTTTGTTATTGGTTTGCCAGGGGAAACCGAAGATACTGCCAAACATACAATTAAATTCGCCTTAAACTTAATGCTAACCACCGCTCAATTTTCCGGGGCAGTTCCTTTTCCCGGGACTCAATTTTTTGATTTATGCAAAAAAGAACACTGGCTCAAAACCGAATACTGGCCTGACTGGTTAGAAACAGGCGAGCAGTCGGGAATAGTAGAATATCCTTCAATTACCCAGGAGAAGATAAACTACTATGTAGATCTGGGGCTAAAAAAATTTTACTTTCGTCCAAGTTTTATGTTGAAATTTCTTTTTCAAACCCGTTCAAAATCTGATTTATATCGTAAATTAAAAGGGGCTAAGAATTTCTTTTCGTATCTTTTTAATAAATGAATGAACCTTTAATTACCATAATAATTCCTGTAAAAAATGCAGAAAAGACAATAGAAAAATGCATAATTTCTCTTCTTAATTTAGATTATTCTAATTATGAAATAACAATAGTTGATGATACATCTTGCGATAAAACTCCTGAGATTTTAAAAAATTATGAGCAGAAAATAAAGCTTATTACTAATACTTTATCTTTGGGGCCATCAACATCACGCAATATTGCTGCTTTGGAGGCAAAAGGCAAATACCTTGCTTTTACTGATGCAGACTGTATAGTAGATAAATACTGGCTAAAAGAATTAATAGCAGGATTTAATATGTATCCTGAAGTAGCTGCCTGCGGCGGAACGCAAGAATTGCCTAAAGATGCTGTTGATTTTGAGAAAAAAGTATTTTTATTCATGAAAAAAACAGGGTTTATTTCAGATTATATGCGCAAGCCTAACGCAGGGCTGGCTTATGTCTCTCACAATCCTTCTTGTAATGTTATGTACAGAAAAAATTTATTCTTGGCAACAGGAGGATTTTTAAAAGGCCTATGGCCGGGCGAAGACGTAGAGCTTGATTATCGTCTTAAAAGAAAGGGGTTAGAACTATTATTTAATCCCAAGGCAATTGTTTACCACTATCGGCCGGATAATCTAAAAAACTTCGGCCGGATGATGTTTCGCTACGGCCTGGCCCAAGGATTTCTTGTAAAAAAGTACGGAATCTTCCGTAAGATCCAAATAATTCCTTTTGCAAGCAGCATTTTCTTTATTATCATTCTCTTAAGCTTACTTTACAACCAGCTTTTAATCATTTTAACTATATTATTAATTTTTCTGTTAAGTTTAGTTTATTTTAGCTTTAATTTTAATAATTTAGGTTTGGCCAGTTTAAGTTTTATTTTCTGGAACACAGGTTTTTTAAAGGGTTTATGCTGTAAAGAAAACCATTGAGCGATGAGAATACTCCACGTTACTAAAAAATATCCTAACGCAATAGGCGGAGATGCTACTTGCGTCTTCAATCTTGAGAGAGTACAAGAAAAAAGAGGCCACAAAGTTTTTATTGCGACTATAAATGACAGAGAAATAAGAGATAAAGCCAATTTATATAAGTTTGGGCTTAAGGATAGCGCTTATAATTGGGATAACGTAACCCTTAAAAGGATTTTATCGCTGATGCTTTTTTTTCCAAAATCCTTATTTTTAATAAAAAAAATTAAGCCGGATATTATTCACTCTCACTCGGCAGATTTAGGATTCATAATATCGCTATGGGCAAAACTTATAGGCATACCAGTAATTAATACCTGCCATTCGGCCTCATTTTTTTGCAAATTTACGCCTAAAATAAAAAGATATCCGGAGTTATTCTTGCTAAGGTTTGGGTTTTTTGATAAAATAATCACTGTTGCCCCGGATAGTAAGGAAATTTTTCATAAATACGGACTAAAGAATTGTGAATATCTAAATATGCTGGGGGTAGATGCAGATATCTTTCATGCCTTAAAGAAGGAAATGAAGCTTGTCCCCGCCTTAAAGAGCGGAGGCGAAAGTATAAAATTATCTAACCCTGATAGCCGTATAAGATTTATTTTTGTGGGCAGGATTAATCCCCTAAAGGGGCTGGATTATCTTATGCTGGCCTGCCAACGACTTAAAAAGGAAATAGAATATTTTGAGGTTTGGGTAGTAGGTGATGGCCCATATAAAAAAAACTTGGAGAAATTATCACGCAAACTGAATATTGAGTCTAACATTAAGTTTTTTGGCGCTATTACCGATAGAACAAGCTTGATTAAAACATATTGTATGGCTGATATTTTTGTATTCCCATCTTTATTGGAAAGTTTTTCTTTGGTTATATTGGAAGCCTGGGCAGCAGGTTTAGCAGTTATTACTACTAAGGTAGGCATAATAATCAGTCAAGGAAAAAACGAAGAAAACGTTTTAATAATTAGGCAAAAAGATGCGGATTCATTGTATCAGGCTATGTTAAGGTTGATAAAAGATAAAGGGCTTCGTGAAAAAATCGGGCTCAATGGCAATAAATTATTATTAGAGAAAGATTACACCTGGGAGAATATTGCAACTAAGCTAGAGCATATTTATACATTCGCCCCGCGCTTTAAGGCGGGGCGAATGTATAATCTGAACTAAAAATATTTTCTAACAAAGTACTGTTACTGAGCTACGCATAAGCGTAACTCAGTAAACAACAACGGAAAATACATGCCAAGGGTCAGTGT
>JASEHM010000131.1 GCA_030018895.1 Candidatus Omnitrophota bacterium | reverse complement strand
ATTCCCGCTTTCGCGGGAATGACAGAATGTCAATAATTTGTGTCACAGTGTACTAATTAGTTAACACTAGCTTTTTAGTGTTAACTAATTAGTTTCCCAAAACTTATTCCCGTTATTTTTTCTTGCAAGCCTTGAAACTATCCCTACTATCTCTGAATCATATTTTAACCCGCATCCGCCTTCTAATTCCTCTATCGCCTTACCTAAACCCAATGCCTCTCTATACGGCCGATGATGGGTCATTGAGTCTAAAACATCACTCACTGCTAAAACCTTTGATTCTAAAAGAATCTGGTTGCTTCTCAAGCCGCGGGGATAACCTGAACCGTCTAGGCGCTCATGATGTTGATAAACAATCTCCGCTAAAGAAAAAGGAGACCCAATATCTTTAAGCAAGTCATAACTATTCTGGACATGCCCCTGGATTAATTGATACTCTAATACATTTAATTTGCCCGGTTTATTCAAAATCTCAAGCGGTATACCGATTTTACCCAGATCGTGGAGCTGGCTAGCCAGCCTCATACCCAAAAGCCGGTTCTCATCCCAGCTTAATTCCCTACCGATTATTTCAACAATATCAGATACGCGCTGGGCATGGCTAAAGACATAGGGATCCCGCATCTCAATGGTCTTTGCCAGGACTGTTAGAACATTGGTCAACATATCAAGGCGCTCCTTTTCTAGATGGGCATAAGCAGTCATATCGCGGGTTATCCCCATTGTTCCGATAATAGCGCCTTCTTTATTATGCATCGGAATTTTAGTGGTAATTACCTGATTCCACGTTCCGTCAGGAAGAAGGGTGCGCTCGATCTTGCCTATAATGGATTTACCTGTATTCAAAACATAGTCATCATCAGCAAACATTTTCTGAGCATGATCTTTAAGAAAAAAATCAAAATCAGTCTTACCTATAATTTCTTCGGGTTTACGATTAAAGCCCGCAGCATAAAATTTATTTACTTTTACAATCCGATTATGCCGGTCCTTGAAATATACGGCATCGGGTATATTATCCAAGAGGTTTTGCAAAAACTCTCTTTCCAAAGACACCTGTTCTTTTTTTCGTTTTGCCATTTCTTAACAAACCCTCCTTTGCTTATATTCTATCTCTTTAGAAATCTTTCTATTCTGTTTAACGCCTCTTTTAAATTATCAAAACTTGCTGCGTAGGATATACGGACAAAATCATCATACCCCCTGCCAAAGGCATTTCCCGGCACAAGCGCTACCTTTTCCTCCTTTAAAAGCTGCTGGCAAAAATTCATTGCTAAAAGCCCGCTTTTTTTTATACAAGGAAAAGCATAAAATGCCCCTTGCGGCATTGCGCACTCAAGGCCGATACGATTTAATTCAGATACTAAAAACTCTCTTCTTCGTTTATATTCACGCTTCATTTCTTCCACTGACTTCCTTCCTGAATGCAGCGCCTCAGAAGCAGCTATCTGAGAAGTAATAGATACGCACATAATTGTATACTGGTGAATCTTGGTCATAGCCGCGATAATCTCTTTCGGCCCGCAGGCAAAACCAACGCGCCAGCCAGTCATCGCGTAAGACTTAGAAAAACCATCAAGATACAGGGTATTATTTTTTGCCTCAGATAATGCCGCAAAAGGCGTATGAATAAAATCATACGTTAAGTCTCCATAAACCTCATCGCTAATACAGAGTAGATTATGCTTTAATATGACCTTTTTGATTTCTTCTAATTCCTTTTTATTATACGAAACACCGGTAGGATTAACAGGATAATTCAATATAACTGCCTTTGTTTTTTCATCTATAGCCTCCTCCAAGATTTGGGATTTGAGTTTAAAGTTATCTTTAGCTGTATCAATATAAACAGGAATGCCGCCGGCTAATTCAGTAACCGGGCCATAGGAAACATATGAGGGCAAAGGTATAATTATTTTATCGCCCGGATTTATAATAGAACGCAGAACCAAATCCAGCCCCTCGCTCACCCCTACAGTAATTAAGATTTCTTCGTCCGGGCAATAATCTAAGCCATATTTATTTTTTAAATACTGGCTGATACTTAATCTCAATTTATAAAGGCCTTTATTTGAGGTGTAAGAGGTACAGCCTTCTTCTAAGGAAAATATCCCTGCCTCGCGTATCTGCCAGGGCGTTATAAAATCCGGCTCACCCACGCCTAAGGATATAACATCCTTCATTCCTAAGACTAAATCAAAAAATGCGCGAATACCAGAAGGCTGAATATCCTGAACTTTTTTAGAAATAATATTTCCCATATTTTACTCCACGCGCGAGTAATGCGTCACTTATTAAGGGCACATGTCATTCCCGCGAAAGCGGGAATCCAAGCGTCCGTCAGTGAATGGATGCCCGCTGGAGTTTACCCTCGTGAAAACGGGGGCGGGTATGACATCATTTCCCCCGTTCACTGACGCATTATGCGCGCGACGCATCACGCGCGACGTACCACGTATGACGCATCACGAATAACGCTTCACTTAATATGATATTGCTATTCTCTTATTCTCTTCTCTTTGCTTTAAAATTATTCCGTCTTCTTTGTATTTCTTTAATAAAAAGTGTGTTGCTGTGCCGCGGACATTCTCAAGGCAAGAAAGTTTCTCTGCCACAAACTGTGAAACCTGATGCAGATTTTTACCTTCAACAATAACCAAAAGATCATAAGTGCCTGATATCAAATAACAATTGGTTACCTCAGGAAAAGAATAAATACGCTCAGCGATTCTGTCAAAACCCACATCCTTTTGCGGAGCGATATTAACCTGTATCAACGCCCTGACAGCAGACTCCTCAGTTTTGATTAAATCCTTGCTTATTACTGCTTTGTATTTTAGAATCACGCCTTCTTTCTCATACTTTTTTATTGCCTTTTTTATTTCATCCGGCTTTTTCTTCAGCATCTTTGCTATTTCCTCCGGCGTTACTAGCGCATTCTTTTCTAATATCTCTAATATTTCATCCATTTCACACCTCCAAATAACAAATCCCAGGCCCCTGCCTCTTATGGCTTGAACGCTTAATCATTAATTTTACCTTTCCAACCTTATGCTTAGGTAAAATCTGGGCCTTCTCTCTCGTAAAACGATCCAGAATATCGTCAAGCTCCGGATAACTTATTCCCATCTCGCCTTCATCAGTCTGGCCCGGCCAAAGACCGGCAGTAGGCGGCTTAGCAATAACACATTCCGGCACCTTTAATTCTTTTGCTAATGCCCTCACTTGTTTTTTTAACAAACTGCCAATCGGTAATATATCAACTGCTCCGTCGCCATATTTGGTAAAATAACCAATGCTAATCTCTGACTTATTTCCTGTCCCACAAACTAAATAATTTAGTTTATTGGCAAAATAATATAAAACCGTCATCCTTAGCCGAGGTTTTAAATTCGCCTTAGCCAAGGGATTAGCCTGAGGCAGGATATTTATCAAATTATTATACGCTCCCAACAAATCCAGCTTCTTTATCTTTATTCCCAGGTTATCAGCAATCAACCTTGCGTCTTCTAAATCCTGTTTCTGACTCTGACAAGGCAGGTATAAAATTAAAAGCCTCTTTTTGCCCACTGCCTCTTTAGCTAAAGCAGCTACTACCGCAGAATCAATCCCACCGCTTAGGCCCATTACAATACCCTTTGCACTGGCTGCTTTAACCTGCTGCCTGATCCAAAAAATAATCTTTTTTTGTAACAGTTCGGCTTCCGAAAGTTCTTGCCTCCCGTTTTTGTCATGCCCGTGAAAACGGGCATCCA
>JASEHM010000130.1 GCA_030018895.1 Candidatus Omnitrophota bacterium | reverse complement strand
CCAACGGCGGTGGCCAAAAAACGGCGGGACTCAATTCACGCATTGACTTACTCACGCTTCGCGCTCGTAAGTCAAGCGTTCATTGAGGAGGAAATAATGGATTATCTACTTACTGATGAACAAAAGATGGTAAAGGAGTTGGCGCATAAGATTGCTGAGGAGAAAATTAGGCCTGTGGCAGCTAAATACGATCAGAGTGAGGAATATCCCTGGGATATTATAAAAGTTATTGCTGATGCCGGGCTTTTCGGTTTATTTATTCCTGAGGAGTACGGAGGCTTGAATCCGAATGTTTTAGGTTTATGTATTGCTACTGAGGAATTATCGCGCGCCTGCGGAGGTATTGCGGTTTGCTATGCAGCTTCTGCATTGGGCACCTTCCCGATAGTTTTATTTGGAAATGATGAGCAGAAAAGAAAGTATCTGCCGGATTTAGCCTCTGGCAAGAAGGTTGCTGCCTTTGCCATTACTGAGCCTGAGGCAGGCTCAGATGCTTCAGCAATTAAGACTACTGCAAGAAAAGAAGGGGAGCATTATGTTTTAAACGGCCTCAAGCACTTTATCACTAATGGCGGGGACGCTGAAACTTACGTGGTTATTGCTATGACTGATAAAACAAAAGGAGCGAGAGGCGCATCAGCATTTATTGTGGAAAAAGGAACTCCCGGATTTACCTTTGGAAAAAAGGAGGAGAAGTTTGGGATTCGCGCCTCCTCAACCAGGGAGCTTATTTTTACTGATTGTAAAATTCCTAAGGAAAATCTTCTTTCAAAAGAAGGGATGGGTTTTATTGTTACAATGCGGACATTTGATATGTCAAGGCCTGGCGTGGCTGCTCAAGCCTTAGGTATTGCCCAAGGGGCTTTGGAACTGGCAGTAAAGTATGCTAAAGAGAGAAAGCAGTTTGAGAAATCAATCTCAAGTTTTCAAGGCATTCAATGGATGCTTGCGGATATGGCTACAGAGATAGAGGCTGCCAGGGCACTTATATATTCAACTGCCCGTATGGTTGATGCCGGAAATAAGGATGTAGCGAAAGAATCTGCAATGGCTAAGTTGTATGCTTCAGACGTAGCAATGAAGGTTACTGTGGATGCCTTGCAGATATTCGGCGGTTATGGTTATATGCGGGATTATCCGATTGAAAAATATGTGCGCGATGCTAAGATTACGCAGATTTACGAAGGCACAAATCAGATACAACGCAGTATTATCGCGCTGCAATTGATTAAAGGAATGGCTAAATAGATTCGCCTAAACAACTTACGTTCATTTCATTCCGTAAGTTGTGGGCTCAGTTAATAATGAATATAATCGTTTGTATTAAGCAAGTTCCTGAGACAACTGAGGTTAAGATTAATCCGGAAACCAATACCTTAATCCGCGAGGGGGTAAAGTCTATTATTAACCCTTTTGATATGTATGCGATTGAAGAGGCAGTGCGGCTTAAGGAGAGATTTACTGGTAAGGTAATAGTTTTAACTATGGGGCCTCCTCAAGCAGAATCGGCATTGCGTGAGGCAATATCTTTAGGGGCAGATGAGGCGATATTGCTTTGTGACCGTTCTTTTGCGGGAAGCGATACTTGGGCAACTAGCTATACATTAGCCGGCGCAATAAGAAAAATTGGTTTCTTTGATTTGATTCTTTGCGGTAAGCAGGCTTCTGATGGAGATACTGCGCAGGTGGGGCCTGGGATCTCTATGCATTTAGATATTCCGCAGGTTACTTATGTGAAGAAAATAGAAGAGGTAAAAGATAAGATTATTCGCGTAGAGAGGATGATGGAAGAGGGATTTGAAATAATTGAGGCGCCTTTACCAGTATTGTTAACTGTAGTAAAGGAGATAAATGAGCCGAGGCTTCCATCTTTAAAAGGGATGATGCGGGCAAAAACAGCGCAAATTACGGTTTGGTCGCAAAAAGACCTTAATCTAGATGCGCAAAAAATCGGGCTTAATGGCTCTCCTACGCAGGTGGTTAAAATCTTTACCCCGCCTCAGAGAACCGGAGGCCAGATCCTTAGCGGCGAAACAGAGGAGATCATTGAGAAATTAGCAAAGATAATTAAGCACTCGTGTCCAAATTAGACGTTATTTATTGACGCGAAATGTATTTTGAGATATCAAATTTGTCATACCCGCGAAAGCGGGTATCCAGATTTTTTCTCGTCGTGGATTTTCGCTTAAAGATTGCGGGAATGACACTCTATCAGCTAATTTGGACAGCAATGATAATTAAGGTAACAGTTCAGCGTTCAGAAGTAAATCAGGGTGTCATTCCCGCGCAAGCGGGAATCCAGAGAGGGTATGACAGAATGGATGCCCGTTTTTACGGGCATGACAAAAACGGGAGGCGAGAACTTCCGGAAGCTGAACTGTTACGATATAATAAGCATTGCCAATTTAATCATACGTTTTGATCCGTACATCGTACTTCGTATTTAGTACTTCGTACATTGTATATCGAAAAACGAAGTACGATGTACGAACGACGAACGACGAATAAATATGTCTATCCAGATTATTATAGAAAAATGTACTGGCTGTAGTTTGTGCATAAAGGTTTGTCCTCATACTGCTATTAAGGTAACGGATAAGAAGGCAGTGATTGATTTGGATAGATGTAATCTTTGCGGCGCATGTGTGCCTGCTTGTAAATTTAAGTCTATACTTTTAAGCAGAGAGCAGAAAGCAGAGAGTAGAGAGCATCTAAAAGATTATAAAGGCGTTTGGGTCTTTATTGAGCAGAAGAGAGGCAAGGTTCAGTCAGTTTCTTATGAACTTCTGGGGAAAGCGCATGAGTTGGCTGCTAAGCTTAACGTGCAGGTAAGCGCTCTTTTAATCGGCAATGACCTTGATGATCAGTTAGATGAGATAATTTGGCATGGTGCGGATAATATTTATTTAGTTCAGGCGCCTGAAATAGCTGATTTTCAGGATGAGCCTTACACAAATATTTTGGTAGAGTTAATTCAAAAGTATAAACCAGAGATTCTTCTTTGCGGGGCAACTGCTATTGGCAGGTCATTGATTTCGCGCGTGGCAGTTAAGATAAGGGTAGGTTTAACTGCTGATTGTACTGGTTTAGATATTGATCAGGAGAAAAAAATACTCCTTCAGACCCGTCCGGCATTCGGCGGGAATATTATGGCAACTATAATTTCGCCTAATTACCTGCCCCAGATGGCAACTGTCAGGCATAAGGTTATGCAGCCTCTTATACCGGATAAACAACGTAAAGGGAAAATCATCAAGGAAAATTTTGCTAGTTCTGTGTATTTTTCGCGTTCAAAGCTCCTGGATATAGTAGAAGAAATAGAAACTTTAGTAAACCTGGCTGAGGCAGATATTATTGTTTCTGGCGGCCGCGGCATGGGAGGAAAAGAAAATTTTAAACTTCTAGAGGATCTTGCCCATGTTTTAGGAGGGGCAGTAGGCTCTTCTCGCGCTGCAGTGGATTCTGGTTGGATGCCTTATTCGCACCAGGTAGGCCAAACCGGACGCACAGTTAGCCCTAAAACCTATATTGCCTGCGGGATCTCAGGCCAGATCCAGCATCTTGTGGGAATGCAGTCATCAAAAACCATTATCGCTATTAACAAAGACCCAAATGCGCCTATTTTCAAAGTTGCCACCTACGGCATTGTTGCTGACCTTTTTGAAATTATTCCCGCCTTAATTAAAAAACTTTCTTCAAAAACTTGACAAACCCCTAAAAATATGCTGTACTTTGAGTAATCTTTAGAAAAGTGTTTTCTTCGGCGTATCCTGATTGTTGGAGGCAGTCAGGATAATTTAAGAAATAAACTTTTGCGAAACTCAAAGCTAAAAA